>NZ_FMYU01000004.1:0-146632 GCF_900101285.1 Desulfurella multipotens | reverse complement strand
TTATTTCTTTTGCTTCATCGGAAGATACCCTTATGTCTTCTGTTGATCTTGCAATACCGGATAGTGCATTTGCTGTGTCTTCTGTTGCGTGTGATATCTCTTTTGTGTTTGATGATACCTGCTCGCTTGAAGCAGATATTTGAGCAGCTGAAGTGGCAAGAGAGTTTACAGAAGATTGGACTTCTTTTGCCTTTGAAACAATCTGGCCAACAATATCTTTAAGTGTTGATATGAATTTGTTGAGATTGTCTGTTAGTTCTCCAAATTCATCATTTGAGTCCTTTGGCAATACAATAGTTAAATCACCACCACCTTTGGCAAGGGTGGAGACAAGAGAGTTTATATGAGAGAGGGGTTTAAAGATTTTACTAAATAGTACTTTCCACACTGCCAAAACTACTGCAAGCATTATAACCATTGCTATGGCTATTATTACAATGGTTATGGCCATTGTATTTTCCATTTTCAACTTAATATTTTCAAAGTTTTTTCTTTCATTTGAAATGAGCTCTAAAACAAAAGATCTTGCTTTTCTCCACTGAGGCGTTTCTTCTTTTACAAGCAAATTATATGCTTGTTTTTGATCTATCCTTGATAAAGCCTGAACCTTTAGTTGCAGTATATCATCTTTTTTAAGCAACTCTTTTAGTTTTTCAAGTTGAGATTTTTGTCTAAAATCTGCAACACCAAAACACTTATCAAAAGATTTATCCATGGAAATTGAAGCATTTTTGTAATTTTGCATAGCCTTTGTATCGCTTGGGTTTAGAAGAATATTTCTTGTTGCCTGGCCTTTTTGCAAACCTTGAGCATAAATTCAATATTATTTAAGTAAACAATCTGTTTATCTAAGTTGTGAATAATATTTTTTAAATTTAAACCTGCCATTATCACAATTGCAAAAAACACTAAAGCACTAAAAAAATAAAATCCATTTGAAAAATTAAGTAATTTTTTAATACTCATACACATTTCACCTTTTTATACTTGGGCTATGGCTTCTATCTCCACTAAAGCATCTTTTGGTAAAGCTGCTACACAAACAGCTGATCTAGCTGGAGGCTCTTTTGTAAAAAATTCAGAATAAACTTCGTTTATTATAGAAAAATCATCTTTTTGTGTAAAAAATATTGTAATTTTAACAACTTTTTCTAAATTAGAACCAGCAGAGTACAAAATAGATTTTAAATTGTTTAAAACCTGCCTTGTTTGCTCTTTTGTATTTGATAACAAATTACCTTGACTGTCAATGCCAAGTTGGCCAGAAATAAAAATAAATCCACCTACTTTTATAGCCTGTGAATAAGGTCCAATTGGCTTTGGTGCATTTTCAGTAAAAATAATTTCTTTCATTTTAACCTCCGGTTTTACTATAAAAAAGTATATTAAATTTAATTTTCATTGTCAACAAAGGGCTTAAAACTAATGTCTTAAGCCCTTTGTAGGAGGGTTATTGTGCTATTATTGGTATGTCATTTTCACGAGAGATTTCTGCCATAGAGCCATCATAATCACTAATAAGCATTGTATCGAGCATTGCTTGACCTATAAACCACAAACCACTTGCTAAGTGTCCAGTATTACAATAGGAAATTATTGGTTTGTTTATATCAACACCTGCATCTGCTAAAACCTTTTCTATTTGTGCTTTTGGTTTTATAACCCAATAATCTTTTTCTTTTTGCATATAGTTTGCAACATAAACCCATTTGGCACCCTTTAAGTGACCAAATCTTGCTAGTCTTTTATCTTTTGTATCCTGCCCGCTAAATTGCTCATAATTTCTTGCATCAACTAACTGGACAAGGTCTTCATGATTCAATGCCCATTTAACAAATGGAAGGAAAGAAAAAACCGTTGTTCTATTTCTATCAATTACAAAATTTGATTTAGGCAATCTATACTCACCTTTAGCGATTGGCTTTTTCTCATCTATCCATTTCTCATACCCCCCATCCATGTAGTAAATATCTTTTACACCAGACCAATACAAAATAGCTGCAACTCGCGTTGCATTTGTTAAAAAGAAATGTGGTTTATCAAAATTTTCACCAGAGTATACAATATAGGTAGCATCCTTTTTTAAACCAAAATTTGATAATTTTTCTTCGAGTTGCTTATTGTGGGGAACCAAACCTACCACTTCACCTCTTTTTTCACTCAACATAGCATTTGTTAAGTTAATTGCTTTTGGTAAGTGACCGTTTAAATAATCTTTTTCGCTTCTTGTGTCAATTACAATAATATCTTTATTTGTGCTAATTAGTTGAGCAGCCTGGTCTGTGCTAATGATCCCTAGTTTAGCAAATGCTAGATTAAAAAAGCCAAAAAACAAAGTTGCTAAAATAACCAAAAACCACTTACGAAACATAAAAAACCCCTTTTTATATAATCTTATAATATAATAATTTAGTTATTAGATTTGTCAAGTATTTATTTAACTTACTTATATAATGTCTTTTTCTCCATAAAATTCGAGAGCTTTTTTTGTAGCAATTTGACCTATCTGGATTAATTGTGAGGCTTTGTGAAAATCATACATTTTACAAACATCCTGAGGAATTTCTATTAAAATATCTACTTTGTTTTCAGCCAGTCTATAAGATTTGAGAGCGTTTTGTATTATATCAAATGATGTAGCTGCTATATCAAAAATAGAATATTGCTTTTTTTGATCTTTTTTAAATTTTTTTGAAATTTTATTAAATTGTTTTAATAGCAAATTTTGCTGTTTTTCTTCATCTTTTTGTATTGTTATGTCATACTTAGTTTTAACATTTGAATTTATATCCACTGCAACAACATAATCACTTTGAGTGTTTCTTAGTGCACCAACTGGTAAATTATTTAGTATTCCACCATCAACATACAAATGACCATCTTTTTCAACTGGATAAAAAATAGATGGTATAGCACTTGAAGCTTTTATTGCAAAAAGCAAATCACCTTTATCAAACCATACTTCCTTTTTATTTACAATATCAACGCTAACAGCACAAAATTTAACTGGTAAATCTTCTATTAAAACATTTGGCCCAATCATTTGCCCAAGCACATTGAAAAGCTTATCCGTTTTAATCAAACCGCCACCTACGGTAAAATCAAGCAAATTAATAATATCAAGTTTATAAAGATTTTTAACCCACTCCTCATAATCGTTTAATTTGCCTGCTGCAAACATAGCACCTACTACAGCACCCATTGAAGTAGCTGCTATTGCATTTATTTTAAAACCATTATTAACCAATTCTTTTATTACACCAATGTGAGCATAGCCTCTTGCAGCGCCACCACTTAGTGCAAGCGAAACTGTCTTCATTGATAACAAAATACATTTTTTTTATTTATAGTCAATTTTTTTGACAAAAATTTGTATTTGCTTTAAATTATAAAAGGAGGTTTGCAATGAACATTTTGATTTATGGTAGCGGTGCTTTGGGTTTACTTATGGGATATTTTTTAGAAAAAGAAAACTCTGTTGATTACATAGGCAAAAACCCATCACAAAAAACTTATAATATCAAGATAGGCTCAACTGTTAATACACATACATTTAATATTAAGGACAAAATTGATAAAAAATACGATTGCATTATTCTGGCTACAAAATCTTTTGATGTTGATTATGCCATCGAAAATATTCTAAAAGCCACACAAAATACACCTATATTAACAGTTCAAAACGGTATTTACACAGAAGAAGTATTGCTATCAAAACTTGATAAAACGCTTATTTTTCCTATTGCAAGTTTAATTGGCGCAACAATAAACGACAATGTGTTAGATAATTTTATGAACAACGGTCAAAAAATAGGTTATTTTTTAAATAAACAAAAAGCTATGTATTTTGCCCAAAATTTTAATAAATGTGGATTAAATACAATGGTTGTTGATAACATAATGAGTGAAAAATGGTGGAAGTTTATATTTTACTGTAGCTGTGCTACTATAAATGCTCTAACTGGCCTTAAAAGCTTCGAAAAAAGCGAACTTGAATTTTCTTCAAAGCTATCTAGAGAAATTGTTGATGTATTTGACAAACCTCACGGCATAGATTTAGACCAAATCGCCGATCAAGTAATAGATTTTGCAAGCAAATTTAAACCAGATGTATGGAAAGCAAGTGTTGGCGAAGACTTAAGAAAAGGCAAAAAAACAGAAATTGAATACCTAAATGGCTATGTGGTTAAAGTGGCAAAACAAATTGGCAAAAATGCTCCATATAACGAAAGTTTATATAACATTGTAAAAATACTTGAAAAGACAAAACTATTTAGCAAACTTGTTTAGAGAAGTATATTTATATTTGTGCTTAAAAAATAAAAATCCCTGAATCCAACAAATCTTTCTATTATATTGCCGTTTTTATCAATTAAAATTGTAGTGGGAGTGTAAGCAACGCCTCCAAGTTTTGACAAATCTGATTGGTTTATTGTATATACAGGATATCTGATTCCATAATAATCAATAAATGAATTTAAGCCGTCTGAATTTAGACTTATACCAATGATTTTAACGTTTTTATTATTTTTGTAGTAATTATAGAGCTTATTTAAAGAAGGAATTTCTTCTTGGCAAACAGGGCAATCCGTTTGAAATATATTTATTAAAATAACTTTACCTTTTAGTGATAGTAGGTTTATATTGCCAGTGTTAACACCATGTAGATTTATATCCATGCTGGTGTTTTTTGGGCTACATGAAACTATGGCAAAAAAAAATATAAAAAACAAAGTCCATTTAAACTTTCTCACAGTTTGGAATAATATCACATTATCTTGAAGAATACAATAATTTTTGATATAAGATTTAGCGGGAGGAATGAAAGATGGTAAATTATAGAAATATTGTCATTTGGCTTGGTATTATCATAGCGACTATTATTTTATTTAATATATTCAATAAGTCTCAATATAGTCAAAACCAAATGAGCTATAGCGAATTTGTTAGTTCTGTTAATTCAAATCTGATTAAAAAAGTTACGATTAAAGACGAAAAAGAAATATATTTTAGTATAAATAACGAACAATACAAAACCTATATTTTACCAGCTAGCGCTCCAAGTATTATTGATTTACTAACAAAGCACAATGTAAAAATAGATATCCTACCAAAAGAAAAAAACACAATGCTAGATATATTTTTAATGTATTGGGCTCCAATGATTGTTTTTTTAATATTATTTTTTTACTTTTCAAACCAAATGCAAAAAGGCGGTAAAGTTTTGTCGTTTAACAAAAGCAACGCCCAGCTTATAACATCTGACAAAAACCCTATAACTTTTAAAGATGTTGCAGGCGTCGAAGAAGCAAAAGAAGAATTACAGGAAATTATAGAATTTTTAAAATATCCAAAAAAATTTATTCAACTTGGTGCAAAAATACCAAAAGGCGTCTTGCTTGTAGGACCACCTGGTACTGGCAAAACATTACTTGCAAAAGCTGTTGCTGGTGAAGCAAAAGTACCTTTTTATAGCATAAGCGGATCTGACTTTGTAGAAATGTTTGTAGGTGTTGGTGCAAGCAGGGTTAGGGATTTATTTGCACAGGCGAAACGCTCTGCTCCCTGCATTGTATTTATTGATGAAATAGACGCTGTGGGTAGACAGCGAGGAGCTGGCATAGGTGGTGGGCACGATGAAAGAGAACAAACGCTAAATCAATTACTCGTAGAAATGGATGGCTTTCAAACGCACGAAAGCGTCATTATAATGGCGGCAACAAATAGACCAGATGTATTAGACCCTGCGCTTTTAAGACCAGGCAGGTTTGATAGAAGGGTAATTGTATCAAAATCTGACGTAAGAGGGCGTCTTGAGATACTTAAAGTTCATACGAGAAACATACCACTTGCTAAAAATGTAAACTTAGAAATAATAGCCAAATCAACACCTGGATTTTCTGGGGCTGATTTATCAAACCTTGTAAACGAAGCTGTACTCTTTGCTGCCAGAAAAAACAAAAAAGAAGTTGAGATGGAAGATTTTGAACTAGCAAAAGATAAAGTACTTATGGGACCAGAGAGAAAAAGCGTTATTATTAGCGATGAAGAAAAAGAAATTACAGCATATCATGAGTCAGGACATGCAATTGTAGCTAAACTTTTGCCAAAAACAGATCCAATCCACAAAGTAACTATAATACCGCGAGGCATGGCTCTTGGTGTAACGCAACAGCTTCCTGAAGGCGATAAATATACTTATGACAAAGAGTATTTAATAAATAGAATATGTGTACTTTTAGGTGGTAGAGTATCAGAAGAAGTTATGTTAAATACCATAACTACGGGCGCTGGAAATGATATCGAAAGGGCTACTGATATAGCAAGAAAAATGGTTTGCGAATGGGGTATGAGTGAACTTGGCCCACTAAATTACGCTACAAGCAAAGATGAAGTTTTTTTAGGTAGAGAGATTGCAACACATAAAAACTTTAGCGAAGATACGGCTCGTCTTATTGATAGAGAAATTAAAAGAATTATAGATGATGCGTATCAAACCACAAAAAATATCATATTGCAACATAAAGGTCATATTACAAAAATGGCTCAGACACTTCTTGAAAAAGAAGTTATAACTTCAGCTGATATAGATGAAATCTTAAAGGAACCACAAAGTGAAGTTTGATCTAATAAAAATACACTCAAAAGATCAGGCAAAACAATTAATGCAAAATATTAAGGCTGACGATATTGGCATTGAACTAATGATAAACAAAACAATTAACCTTTCTTTTTTAATTTATGATTGTGATTTTTATATAGCAAATATTATAAAACAGGAAGCCCTATCATGTGGTATTGACGCATGTGTGTCAAAAGATACTATTACAGCAAAAACTGCAAAAACTGACTGCTTAGTTTTTGGTGACATAAAAAGACTGTATAAATTTTCCAATAAGTTAAAAATTCAAAACTTTAAAGACTTAAGAGAGCTGGGTGAAAAATTAAATAATCAATTAGACGCCTATTTTGGTGAATTTTTATGGAAAGTAGGCGAAAAAATCTTTGATCTAAAGAAAAATTATATCATTATGGGTATACTTAATGTTACACCAGATTCATTTTACGATGGAGGGAAATATGATACTGTAAGCAAGGCTCTATTTAGGTGCGAACAAATATTAAATGAAAAAGCAGACATTGTTGATATTGGTGCTGTATCAACACGACCCTTTAGTGAAACAGTACCAGTTGAAGAAGAAAAAAAGCGTTTATTTCCTGTTTTAGAAGCCATTAAAAAAAGATTTCCTCAGATAATTTTATCTGTTGATACATTCAATTCAAGTGTTGCAAAAGAAGCTTTTGAGTATGATGTTTCAATAATCAATGATATAAGTGGTTTTACTTTTGATGAAAAAATGAGCGAGTGTATATTGGACTGTAATTATTCTTGCGTTATAATGCATATAAAAGGCAAACCAAAAACCATGCAAGAAAATCCAATATACCAAAATTTAATCACAGAAATCAACGATTTTTTTGAAAATGCAATGAGCAAATTGTTAAAAAATAATTTTGATAAAAAAAAGATTGTTTTAGATCCAGGCATTGGTTTTGGCAAAACACTAAAACATAATATCGATATAATTAAAAATATAGAAAGTTTTAAAGTATTTGGCAGACCTATATTAGTTGGCTTATCAAGAAAAAGCTTTATTGGCAACATTTTAAACAAAGATGTAAACGAAAGACTATTCGGTACAATTGGGGCAAATGTTGCAAGCTATTTCAATGGTGCGCGCATCTTTAGAGTACATGATGTTGCTGCAAACAAAGAAGCACTTGAGCTAGCTTATCAGCTAAATAACTAAAAATATCAAATGAGCAATAAAAGCTAATACCGTAGCAATCAGTACACTTGATACTGTAATTAAAATTGTGCCTTTAAGCCTAATTTCTCTATACAGCGTAGAAATAGTTGCCAAACAAGGTATGTAAAACATGACAAATATAGTAAATACAAAGATTTGTTCAACGCTAAGCATTTTTGAAACAGCAGAAATTGAACTTAAACCCAAAGCCTGTGCAAGCATAAGTAGTGTTAATTCTTTTTTAAATATACCAAAAATTAGAACTATGCCAATAGCAACAGGTAAACCCAAAAGTTCCATAAATGGAGCAAAAACATAATTTATATATTTTGCAAAATTAAAATAATCAATTAACGAAAGCACAATACTTCCACCAACCAAAAGCGGTATGGCTACATAAACAAAATCTTTTATTCTATACCATGTTTTTATAATTGTTGTTTTTAATGTTGGTGTTCTATATGGAGGAATATCGAATAAAATCTCAGGACTAATCCCCGGTAATATCTTTTTTAGAATTGTTCCAGCAATACCTATCACAACAAGATTTAATAGGTAAAGCAAAATTGCATACACAGGACCAATAAAAAATGCTACAAGTCCCATAATTACTGTGGTTCTTGCAGCGCACGGTACAAGTGTAGCCAAAAAAGCACTGATAAATTTTTCCCTTTTGTCCCTTATTATCCTTGTAGCCATAACAGCAGGTACACTACACCCATACCCCATAATAAAAGGTATTACGCTTGTTCCATGAACACCGATTTTATGCATTAATGAATCCATTAAAAAGGCTATACGAGATAAGTATCCACTATCTTCAAGTATGCTGAGTATTACAAAAAAAGGCACTAAATAAGGCAAAGCAATTCCAATGGCAGCGCCTATGCCATCAATTGCGCCTTTTGTTAGCGACAACAAAAACGCATTATGAATGTTTGATTGCAAATATTCATCTGTAAATGAAAAAAACTTATCAATTAAACTCTCAAATGGAGAACCACCTTCAAATACTATAAAAAAAATAGCTATAAATATTAAAAATAAACTTACATAACCCCATATAGGGTGCAATAAAATTTCATCAATTTTTTCGCTTATTGGCAAACCTTTTGAGTCTTTTACTTTTGCACTATATTCAAAAATATCAAGACACAAAGCATGTCTTTCTTTTGTAATTTCAGCGCCATTGTTTAATAAAACCCTTGTAGTTTCAAGTAAATCTTGACACTTTGGATACCAGCTGACGATTTCTTCACATGCAGAAAAACCTTCAATGGCTTTTATTGCAATAAGCTTTGGAGGCAAAATCAATGTAGTTGCCTGAGATTTAAGACATTGCTCCAAACTTTCTATAAAGCTTTCAAGTCTTTTTGAATATATGCATCTTTTAATGGGTTTTTGAGCTGTTAAGGCTGCGCTAATCAAATCTTTGATACCTTTTGCCTGTTTTGCAATTACTGGAATTACTTTTACACCAATTGAATCTTCAAGTTTTGATATGTCAATTTCTATACCTTTCTTTTTGGCCTCATCCATCATATTTAATGCAACAACCATGGGCTTATCAAGTGAGATGAGCTCCAATGTCAATTCTAGGCCTCTTGTAATGGTTGATGCATCTAAAACATTGATAATACAGTCAAAATCCATGCTAGCTAAAGCTTTTACACTTTCCTTTTCTGCATCATCATACCAGCTTAATGAGTATGTACCAGGCAAATCAACTAACTCAATAGATTTATTTTGAAAGTAAAATTTTCCTATGGTATACGAAACTGTAGCACCTGGAAAATTTGCGCTAATACTTTTATACCCTGCAAGCTGATTAAATATTGTACTTTTACCGCAATTTGGTTGGCCTATTAGTGCAATTTTCATATCTCTTCTACGATTATTTTTTTTGCAATACCACGGCCCAACACTACATCACTACCTTCAATTGAAACAATCAATGGCCCGGCAAATGGTGCAAGTCGTTTTATCTTCAAAATAACTCCTGGCACAATGCCAAGCTGTAACAATCTTTCTTTTGATCTACAACCGGATTCAAATCCAACTACCCTTACTTCTTGTAAAACCTTTGAATCTATGAGTCTCATATTAGAATTTATATAGTAAGCAAATCTAGTTGTCAACTGTGTTAATTGAATAGTTGACAATTTTAAAAAATTAGTGCATTATTTGTGAGATTTAGGGGTGGACTTTGGATGCAAGCATAATCCTGGCATTGCCTGTTTTGCTGTTAGCTATAGTAATACATGAAGTTTCTCATGGTTATGTAGCGTATCTTTTTGGTGATTCCACAGCAAAAAGAGCTGGTAGATTAACACTAAACCCAATAGCTCATATTGATTTATTTGGCACAATACTATTGCCTGCATTATTGATATTTGTTAGATCACCGGTACTATTTGGCTGGGCAAAACCAGTACCTGTAAACTTTTATGCACTAAAAAATCCTAAAAGGGATTCAATATTTGTTGCCATTGCAGGTCCTGCGTCGAATATTTCAATGGCAATTTTTTTTGCAATAGTTTCATGGTTATTATTCTTTGCTTTTGGAAATAACACATCTGTTTTTTTAGAAGATGTGCGTATTATGTGTATGTATGGTGTTCAAATTAATATTATTTTTGCATTATTTAATTTACTTCCTATTTTACCCCTTGACGGAGGTAGAGTACTTGCTGGGTTACTTCCAAATAGACTTGCATATCAATATTCAAAATTAGAGCCTTACGGTATGTACATTGTAATATTGCTTCTTTTCCTTGGTGTTTTAAACTTTATAATAGCTATATCAAACCCAATTGTCAGTTTTTTGCTAGGAGGCTAAATGGCAATAGTTTTAAGTGGAATGAGACCAACTGGAAAGTTACATTTGGGAAATTTATATGGCGCTTTACAAAATTGGATAAACTTACAGGATAAATATAAATGTCATTATTTTGTGGCAGATTGGCATGCACTTACTACAGGTTTTAGTGAGTCAAAAGAAATTTATAATAACACACTTGAAATGATTATAGATTGGCTTGCATTTGGACTCGATCCAAAAAAATCAACTCTGTTTGTACAATCACTTGTAAAAGAACATGCAGAGCTTTTTTTGCTGCTATCCATGATAACGCCAGTAGGAAAATTAGAACGCGTACCATCTTATAAAGATCAAATTGCCCAGCTTGGTGAAAGTAGAACCGCAAATTATGGCTTTTTGGGATATCCCGTTCTCATGAGTGCAGATATTATTATTTATAAAGCAAACTACGTACCAGTTGGCATAGATCAAATAGCACATTTAGAATTTACAAGAGAAATCGTTAGAAGTTTTAATAATATAGTTCAAAAAGAAGTCTTTATAGAACCAGAACCACTTTTAAGCGAATTCCCAAAGATACTGGGCACAGACGGGCGAAAAATGAGCAAATCATACGGTAATGCAATCTATTTAGCTGACAGCGAAGATGAAACAGCCCAAAAAATTAAAACAATGTTCACAGATCCGCGCAGACTTAGAAGAACAGATCCAGGTGTAGCAAAAGAATGTGGTGTATTTATGCTTCACAATATCTTTACTGATAAGCAAACTTGCAATGAGATTGAATATTCTTGCGCAAATGCATCTATTGGTTGCACTGATTGCAAGAAAATACTAATTAAAAACCTTAATGAAAAATTAAGACCTATAAGAGAAAAAAGAAAACAACTACAAGAAAACAAAAAAAACGAAATTATCGAAAATATTAGAGAATCAAGCAAAACCGCCTCTCAAGCAGCTAAAGAAACACTCAATATTGCTAAAGAAGCGATTTTTAACAATTACTTGTGATTGTTTAAAAATACCCTGTCTATAAAGTTTGTGTCATAAGTATTGTTTATAAAATCTTCAGAAGATAGCAGTTTTTGGAAAAAATTTATGTTTGTTTTTATCCCTTCTATTTTAAACTCACTTAAGCTATTTAACATTCTTGTGCGAACTTCTTCACGAGTTTTACCACTTATTATTAATTTTGCTATCATAGAATCGTAGTATGGACTTACATTATAACCACAATAAATATGTGAATCTACTCTAGTATGAGCACCACTGGGTACAAATAAAAATTCGATTTTACCAGGCGAAGGTATAAATTTTTCTGGATCTTCTGCATTTATTCGGCATTCCATTGCACAACATTTTGGTTTTAGATCCTCTTGTTTAAATGATAATTCATAACCATAAGCAACCATAATTTGTTCTTTTATTAAATCTACATCGTAAACTGTTTCACTTACGGGATGTTCTACCTGAATGCGGGTATTGATTTCAATAAAATAAAAATTTTTTTCTTCATCAAATAAAAATTCAAGTGTGCCTGCATTCCAATATTTTAATATTGAAGCTGCCCTAACAGCCGTTTCTAAAAATTCTGCCCTTTTTTGTTCATCTAAATAGGGACTTGGAGATTCTTCAAGTAGCTTTTGGTGCCTTCTTTGAAGTGTACAATCTCTTTCTCCAACATGCACAATATTGCCAAATTTATCTCCAATGACCTGAGCCTCAATGTGTCTTGGATGTTCTATAAATTTTTCTACATATATATCTTCTCTGCCAAATGAACTTTTGGCTTCACTTTGAGCAGCATTGAATTCATTAACCAACTCATTTTCACTTCGAACAACTCTCATACCTCTGCCGCCACCACCCCATGATGCCTTAAGAAGTATAGGATAACCTATTGTATTTGCTACAGATTTTAATTCATCAAGATTTTTTACCGCACCATCACTGCCTGGTATCGTAGGTATATTATTTTGTTTTAATATTTGTTTTACTTTAGACTTATCCGCAAGACGCGCGATTGTTTCTTCATCTGGACCTATAAAAGTAACATCTAAATCATTGCAAATTTTAACAAATGTAGGATTTTCGCTTAGAAAACCATATCCAGGATGTACTGCATCTGCCCCTGAATTGTGAATAGCTTGAGCTAAAGAAAATAAATTCAAATAACTTTGCATAGATTGAGCTGGACCTATGCAGATAGCCTCATCTGCAAGCATAACAGGTATTGAGTTTTTATCTTCAACTGAGTAGCCAATGCAAGTTTTAATACCAAGCTCTTTGCAAGCTCTAATTATCCTTAAAGCAATTTCTCCTCTATTTGCAATAAATATTTTCTTAAACATACCTTACAATTAACCCTTTCTTACTAAAAATAAAGGTTGGTCAAATTCTACTTTTTGAGCGTTTTCAACAAGAATCTTTTCTATGGTGCAATCAAATTCAGCCTCAAGTTCGTTCATTATTTTCATTGCCTCTAAAATACAAAGCACTTCGCCTTTTTTTACTTTTTGTCCTTCCTCAACGTACGGCTTTGCATCTGGTGCTGGTGCTCTATAAAACGTTGCTACCATTGGAGACCTTATTTCAATTAAATTAGGGTCTTTCTCTGATTCTTGAGCGCCTTTTGCAACTATAGACTGCGTAGGGTATTGTGAAACTACTTCAGTAACTCTAAGATTGTCCTGGCCTACAACACTTTCGGGAAAAGCTTCTTTCTTTTTTAACGTAATTTCAAGCTCATCATCTTTGTAGCTAAACTCTACAAACTGACTATTTTCTACAATTTTAATGATGTCTTTGAGTGTTTTGATATCCACTTTTTCCTCCTTAAAACTAACTAAAACCAAAATACCACAAAATGTAAATTTTTGCAAATTTTCAATTAGTACTTAAAATAAATATATATTTTTTGTATAATTAATTAAATTTTAATAAAACTATAGCTAATACTCAAGTATAGCCAGAAAGTTAAACTTCCTGGCTATACTCAATTGTACTTTCTTCATCATATAAAATATCATCTACCGGATGACGATACAATGGCATATTTAACCGTTTTTCGTCTAAATAATGACCTATTAAACCTATAGTTCTTCCAATAACAAAAAAAGCATTGAAAGCACCCCTTTGGATAAGATTGTCAATATCTTTATTTTTGTAATTTAAAGCCCAAAACATATCTACGAGCGAAACGCCAATTGCACCATCAACATTTAAAATCAAATTTTCTTTTTTAGATGTAGTAACTTTTTCAACATCTAAAGCATAATTTATTAATTTGCAAGTGGGAAATTTATTAAAAACATAATTTTTAAGTAAACCAACTCGTTTATCTGGATTTTTAGTTGACTTTATTCTATGCCCTATGCCTGGTATAGGTATCTTTTCTACATTTTTCATATATTCTACAAAATCTTCTGGTTCCATTTTGTTTTCATATGCCATTTTAAAATATTTAGCAGCTGCATCTATTGCGCCACCAAACCTAGGTCCTATAGTTAGTATACCGCTTGCAATGCTAGCAGTTAAATCTTTCCCAGCTCTCGCAGTAACTCTAGTATTATGGGCACCACTAACAGCTGGCCCATGATCAGCTGTTAGTTTTATAATCAAATCTATAAAATTACTTGCCCATACAGGAAACTTTTGTTTAAACCACAACAAGCCAATAATATCAGTTACTGTATATTTTTTTTCTACAATCTCAGTAATAGGCATATTACAATAAGTAATTTCTTCTTTTGTATCATTGGAAATAGTGCATACAAAGTGTGTTTTTTTTCTTGCTTTGTTTGTCTTC
This sequence comes from Desulfurella multipotens, assembly GCF_900101285.1. Lineage (NCBI taxonomy): Bacteria > Pseudomonadati > Campylobacterota > Desulfurellia > Desulfurellales > Desulfurellaceae > Desulfurella > Desulfurella multipotens. Next base: position 132,192 of record NZ_FMYU01000004.1, on the reverse strand, counting down.
ACTAATGTTTCGCAATCTAAAGGTAAATCTATAATATTAATATCTTGGCTTGAGTTACCTACTGTATTATCTGTTAATGATTCGTAAAGCTCTTTTACAAGATATGGCAATTGATTAAAACCGTTTGGAACAAATATGCCAGCTTGTTTCATTGCTTTATTTTTTTGAACAGCACTTTCAGATGCTTTATCAGCTTTTGCGCCTGCATGTCCAAACTGAATTGAACCTCCAAAATAATCACTGACAGTTCCAATACACCAGCCAATAATTGGTTTTGTTATTAATTTGTTCTTTATTGCTTCAATAACTTTATACTCACTTTTACCACCAACCTCGCCTATCATTATAGAAAATTTAATCTTCGGATTTCTCTCAAACCTAATTAGATGATCAACAAACTCTGTCCCTGGAAATTTATCGCCCCCAATTGCTATACCTTCTGCTACACCATCAGCATATTGAGAAACAATATTAAAAAGTTCATTTAATAGGCCACCAGAGCGAGTTACTATACCTACGCTTCCTTCTTTAAATAATTTTGCAAGTTTTATGTTTTCAACTGCACCACCCGTATTTGCAATCTTAAAAGCATAGGGTTTTATACCACCTACTGATGCTGGACCTATAATCCACTTATTTAATTTTTTAGCTTGAATTGATAATTCTCTTGCAAATCTTTCAGGTACACCTTCAGCTGTTATTACTATAACTTTAATATTTGTTAATGCTAATGCTTCCTTTGTAATCTCGTATGCACTTCGAAATGATGCAAAATTAAGTAAAACAGATGCTTGAGGATGAAAAACCGATGCTTTTTTTAAAGAATCATATATTGGTATAAGTATTTCTTTGTTTCCATAAAAAAACTTTTCAAAATTCCTTTGAGAATTTGGTCCAACTATAGCTACTACGCTTGGATTTCTACCTATCATATAATCATAATCCAGCATTCTTTGGATAGCATCAAAATTTAAATTCCAAAATATTGCCTGTGTTCCTCTATCAAACAATGTGTATTCTTGATTCATTTTTTACCCCACTTTCTATTTCTTTATTTAAAATAGCTCTATCTACTATATCTGTAATAAACACTTCTGGACCATAAACCTCTATATCTAAACCTAATTCAAGAGCAGCATTTTTAATTTTATTTAAACCTTGTAAATAATTTGGCCCTCCCCTTCTAACATATATTTTAACACCTGTTTGTTTAAGTTTTTCAGAATATTTAAAAAATGCATCAATAATTCCATCGAACGTTTTGGAAACATCCGTGAAATTTGCTATTGCACCACCAATCAGTAATATTTTTTTCTGATTATTTATGCTTTCTTTTGTCATCAAATTAAGAATAGTTTCAGTATATTCCCTTACTTCCGACCTAGATGGATTACCAGAATACTCCCCATAGTTTGCAAGTTCATCTGCGTACCCAAGGTTTGCAACAGCATCAGCATAAACAACAGAAGCTCCACCTCCAGCTATTAATAACCAGATTTTACCCTTTGGGTTTAAAATTGTTAATTTCAAAGACGCACCAGAGTTTTTATCAAGCTCTTTAATGTACTTTTCTTCTTTACTTAATGGCCTAGAAAAACCTTGTGTAAATTCTATATCACCCCATTTTTTTCCCACTAAATACATTGCGGTATCATCAACCTTTGCCACTAAATCAAGAACAAAAACCCTATTATCAAAAATAACTAATGGGTTGATCTCAAAATATGTAAAATGCAAATCTTTAAAAAATTGGTAGGCGTTTGCAACAAACTCAGCATACACTAATTTATTTTGGATCTCACTTGGAATATTGGAATTTATAATAGAAATAATTTCTTCTTTACTTGCAAATATGGGTATTTTACAACATGTAGTTTTATCCCAATGTTCTTCTATGTCAATTCCTCCGTAAGCAGACATGTAGATATTGTCTGCATCTTCATCCATAGAAAATGCTACAAACGATTCATCTTTAGTTGAATGTTTCAAAAAAGGCTCAATTAGAAAATGCGTTAAATAACCTTTTGTGCTCTTAATGCTAATGCTTTGTTTACTTTTTTGTTTTATCCACTCAATAGCATCTTTTAAGAATATATCACCAGGTGTTTCCTTTTTAAAATAAACAAGTCCTAGTTTACCACGATTTCCAAACAACATATCTGGTTTAACAACTAAAGGTACTTTATCCAACCATGTATATTCTGAAACCATGCTTTCGAAATTAGTATGTTGTGTTACGAGTAAAGATTTAAAATCGTAGATTAATTTGTTCCCAAAATAACTTTCCCAATTTTTGTGCAAAATCCTTTTTGCATCAAATTCTCTAATCCCTCTTTCAGCCATTACCCCCTCCTTTTGGCTATTAATCAATTTTTAATTTATTTATAAATGGTTATTAATTAGACAGGGTTATCTCTAACTCTAATCATTTTTACCCCCTCTTTTTTTATTTATTTTTTTTATTAAAGTTGATTTTGTCTCTTCTAGGTTCACAATATAGCTAAATAAATCACTTGAATAATCAACTGCCTTATCAAATTCCATATCAGTTAGATTTTCAATACCAATTTTAGTTATTTCAATTGCACTACTATTTTTTTGAGCAATATTAAAAGCCAGCTTATAGGTTTCCTCTTCGAGAAATTTTCCATCAACTACTTTGTTAACCATTAACATTCTTTTTGCTTGATAGGCATTTAGTACTTTTCCAGTTAGCAACATTTCCATTATTATTTTTTTGCTCAAAGAATACCTCAAAGGCAAACTTGCTCCAATACCACAAAGTCCCACATTAATTGCTGTTATACCAATTTTAGTAGATTTTGAGCATACAGCCAAATCGCATGCAAACAAAAGTCCAGCACCATTTGCTACAGCATATCCACTAACACTTGCAATCGTAGGTTTTCTTAAGTGATGAATTGTATGATAAAACTCATTCATGGCATATACAAATTCTTTTGCTTGTTGAACGCTCTTGTTTTGTAATTCTTCTAAAGAAATACTTACACTAAAATACTTTTTACTACCTTGAATTATAATTACTCTAGTTGAATCATCTTTATCAAGTTCTTTAAGTGCATTATTTAAATCCGTTGCAAGATCAATATCAAAAGCATTAAACTGCTTTGGTTTGTTAAGTATTATTGTACTTATAAGTTCATTTTTTTTAATAATAATGCTCTCCATATAACCTCAAATATTTGGTGGTAAATCCACGCAAATTAATTCAGCATTAATTGTGTTTGTATTTTTTATTGTAATGTAATTATGATATGTTATATAAAAACTATCATGTTCATTTAAAATAATAATTTTATTATCTAAGTCTAACTCAATCGTACCTTTTAAAATATATCCAAATTTTTCGTCTTTAGGCTTTAGATTAATTATACACTCAGTATTAGGTTTAATAATTTTGTATGTTGGTTGCATTTTCTTAAACGAAAGATTTGAACATAACAACTTCTCTTCAATTGAATTATTTTGACGTCTTATTTCTAAATACTCACTTTTTTTGAAAAAAAACTTTTCTTGTTGGCTATTAGAAATCAGAATATCTCTAAAACTTAGATCAAGCGTATCTACAATCTTTTTTAATACCTTAATAGATGGTACTACCTTGCCATTCTCAATTTGAGAAATGTAAGCATCCGTATAGCCAATTTTTTTTGCAAGCTCTTTAATCGTCAAACCAACTTTTTTTCTTTGAATTTTAATCTTTTCAGCTTGTAAATTCATCGCTTCCCCCTCTTTTAAGCGACTAATTAACTTTTCCTTTTTATTTCAAATACGCAATACTGGCCTCCACATGCTTTACATTCTATTTCTTTAGGTTCAAAGCTGCCACCCATAAAAGTTTCCATCATACCAGCAAGACTTCCCCCAAGTGGTAAACAAACAGGCTTTTTGCTTGTTATGCCATCAGCAAAGATAGAATTATCAATTTTAATTAGGGCAAAATTATCTTCTAAATTAAATTCTATTACTTTTTGGTTATAAGCTTGAAGTGCAGCAATTATACATGTTTTAGTATCATCTTGTGTTAAATTTTCTCCTAACAATTTTTTGAGGTAAACTGCGGCCCGTGCCCCTGCTTTTTTACCTGATAAAACAAATATGCCGCCTAGTCCAAAACCGGAAAGCTTAATTAATTGAGAATAAAATTCCCTAAATACAGATTTTGGTAACGGAAAACTTTCAGATTCAAAATAACCTTTTGCTTTTTCATAAATTTCCCCCTCTTTCATTTTTCCCCCTCCTATCTTTGTTTTAGATTACTTTTTAATTAAATTACCATTTTCTTTCCTCCTTATTTTTTCACATTTACCATAAAATGCATTGGAAGTAAACAAAAAAATTAAAATTTACACTTTTAACATATTGTTTTATATAGTTTTACAAATTGTATTTATAAAAAAATATTTATTAATTTCTTATTTTAAAAAGTTAACTTTTGCAATGCAAAAACTTATATGATATTATTTAATAGAAAATTTTAATTTTTTGGGTGACAATGAAAAGTGTGCTTATTGGTGTAAGCGGTGGAATTGATAGTACTTTTTCTGCTATTTATCTATCAGAAAAAGGTTACAATGTTATAGCAATTAATTTAGTGCTAACAAGTAAAAATACAGTTTCAAAAGAAGTCATTGAGTTATTTAAAAAATATGACATTGACTTTTATACACTTGATATAAGAGATTATTTTAAAAAAACAGTAATTGATAGTTTTATAAACGACTATAAAAAAGGCTTTACACCCAATCCGTGTAGTATTTGTAATCCACTTGTTAAATTTAAAATATTGATTGAACAAGCAGACAAGTATAATACAGATTACATTGCAACAGGTCATTATGCTAATACTCAAGATGGTTTTATAAAAAAACACTTTTCAAATAAAGATCAATCTTATTTTTTAGCTTATCTGCCAAAAAGCACCATAGAGCGAACAATTTTCCCTTTAAAAGAATTTGAAAAAAAAGATATTAAAACTAAAATACCTCTTAATTTACAGGAAAGCAGCGATCTATGCTTTGTTAATGATTACAGAAATCTCATAAATCATACAAAAAGCGGTTATATTCTACACAATAGTCAAATAGTCGGTTTGCATAACGGTTTTCACAATTATACTGTTGGTCAAAGAAAAGGTATTAAATTTTCAAACGAACCATACTACGTAAAGAGCATTGATGCAGTTAATGGTAATATTGAAATTGCTAAAAGGCATGAGTTATATTCTGATAAATTTACCATAAATCAAATACATTTACTTAAAAGTAAAGAATGGTTTAATCACAATAAAGTAGAATGTCTCATAAGATTCAAAGCAAAAAGTACACTAGCAAAATTTGAACCAGATACCAGAAAAGTCTTTTTAGACGAAGCATTGTTTGCTATAACTAAAGGTCAGATTGCTGTATTTTACCATAATGACTTAATTGTCGGATGCGGAAGGATAGATGAAGTTTGAAGATATATTTAAAAATTTTGTAAAAACCAAATTTATAAGAAACTTAAGATACGAACCTCATATTGTTGAAACTATATCCTTTATAAAACCTGAATACTATTCTAATATCTTAGTTTTCTACAAACAAATAAATTATTTAAAATCTATATTACTTGAACATCTTCCTAAAGAAAATATATATGAATGCAATGTAGAAAATTTAGAAAATTGTACATTCGATATAAAATTTGATTGTATTGTAATATTTTTATGCAAAAACAGTTCGAATCAATATTCAATATATAAAATTATACAAAGCATATCAAATGCAGATTTATTTATTGTTGATTATTTAATGGGAAACAAGCTTTTCAATTTAGCCTTAAGATTATCAGATAAAACTTCTTATAATGATATAAAACAAAAAATACCATCCATATTTGAAGAAAAATTCTTGCTTATTGACGAGCTTATTAGCAAAAAAAACAATATTACTATTAAAAAATTCTCAACATGAATCTTTATGTTTATATTCATATACCTTTTTGTTATAAAAAATGTCCTTATTGTTCATTTATCTCATATGAAAAATCAATTAGCACAAAGCACCTCTACTTAAAAGCTTTGGTTAAAGAAATTGAAAGCTTTTTTTTGAAAAATAATTCATATAAAATTGAGACGATCTATTTTGGGGGCGGTACACCGTCATTATTAAAACCAGAAGAACTTGTGTTGATTTTAAATACAATCAAAAAATACCATATATCAAAAGCATGTGAGATAACAATTGAAGTGAACCCAAACAATGCAACTAAAAATTATCTACAAAAATTAAAAGAAATTGGTTTTACAAGAATAAGTTTAGGTATACAATCTTTTAATAATCAAAAACTTCAATTCTTACAGAGACTGCATAATGCTCAAGAAAGTTTTAGGGCTATAGAAAATACTATAGAGTTGTTTAACAATGTAAGTATTGATTTAATATATGGATTTGAAAATTTTAATATTTTGCAAGAAGACTTAAATAATGCTGTGCTTTTCCCACTAAAGCATATATCTGCTTATATTTTATCTATAGAAAAAGGCACTTTATTTTACAAACAAAAAGTTTATCTGCAAGAGGAAAATGTAGAAAAACAATTTTTATATTTAATAAAATTCTTAAAAAAACACAATATAAATCAATACGAAATTTCAAATTTTGCAAAAAAAGGCTTTGAAAGTAAACATAATCAAGCTTACTGGCAAAATTATGATTATATAGGCTTTGGTTTAAGTGCAAGCTCCCATATAAATTCTGTAAGGTACAAAAACACAGATAACTTAGATGATTACATAAACAAAGTTTTGTCAGATAAAAGTCCAGTTGTTTACAAAGAGAGATTAAATATCGACAAACAAATTAAAGAAGCATTTGTTATAGGTTTGCGTACAATAAAAGGCATAAACATAAATAACTTTAATCAAAGGTATAATTGCAATATAGAGGAAATTTTTAAAAAAGAACTTTCAAAGCACTACGAACTAAAAACTCTAAAAAAAGTTAGAGGTTCAATTAAAATTGCAAATCCCAAAAAACTCTTAATTTCAAATTATATATTATCTGATTTTATATAAAATATATAAGCAGGACTTACTGCCCTGCTTTTAAAAGTGGATTAAAATCTGTTTCTTGAGTTAGAGTAATTTGACCTTTGTCTTGGATTTGACTCCCTTGGTTTTGCTTCATCTACCCTGATGTTTCTGCCGTCTAAATCTGTGTTGTCTAAAGCGTCTTTAGCTTTTTGGGCATCGTCTTTTGATTCCATTTCTACAAAGCCAAAACCTTTACCTTCAATAACCTTTACCGATACTACATTACCATAACCTGAGAAAACTTCTTTGAGTTTCTCTTCCGTCGTTCGGTAATTTAAATTACCGACGTACAACTTGTTCGTATTCACAAAACACACTCCAAAAAAAATTTACTATTGATGCGCCTATAGTATGCACCAATTATGAATAGAATAAACCATAAATAATAAAAAGTCAATAAAAATTTTAAGATATTGACAAATTTTAAAAAATTATTATATTATATGTGCCTCTTAAAAAGGGGGTGTCTTTGGATTCGACAGGATGTAATAGTAGTTGGGAATCATGCCGATGTCTTATCTGATCGTAAAACAGATAAGAAAAAATAAACGCAAACTCTGAATTAGCTTTAGCTGCTTAATTAATCGCAGCTAGGTGGCTTTTGCTTATCGCTTGCTTTAGGTAAAAGCTGCCTAATATTTTAAGCAAGCATCGCTCAATCGAGTTCGTTTGCGCACTCATTGAGCGATTAACAAGCGCAAAATCGGACTTCTTTGGTTTGACCTTTGCCAAAAGGAGTCTTAAAATTAAAAAAGGTCTAAGCATGTAAAAAGTTTCCAGCTACGAGACATTACTGGACGCGGGTTCGACTCCCGCCACCTCCACCAAAATTAACTACCGTAGATTTCTTGTTTGGTGATTGTTGATTTCAAATCATATAGAAGTGTAGAAAATTCATCTGTTGATTTTATTAAATCTGCACATTCATATGCTTCTTTTATTTTATAATTTTTTGCGTATAGCATACCTGCTTGGTAAAAATCATCCAAAGCTTTTTTTACATTGTTTTTTTGCTTATAAACCAAACCTCTATTAAAATAAGCATCTGCATAATCTGGATTAATTTCAATCGCATTTGTAAAATCAGATTCTGCAGCTATTAAATTGCCTAAAATATAATATACAATACCTCGATTATAGTATGCTTTATAGCTTAGTGGTTGTATCTGTAGTGCTTTTGTAAAGTCATTAATGGCGTCTTGATAAAAAGCCAATTCATAATTTACCATACCTATGTTTATATATGCCTTATAAAAATTTGGATCATTTTGGATGGCTTTTGTTAATTCATCTTTTGCTTTTTTATAGTAAAGATAAGTATCATCATTTTCTAATGCAGTTGAAGCCATTTCGTTGTATACTATTGCACTATTATAGTAAGCATATGGATCGTTTGGGTCAATGCTTTGCGCTTTTTTGAAGTCTTTTAAAGCTTCATTGTATCTATTAAGTTCAAAAAACACAATACCTCTGTTTATATATGCCATATAATTATTTGGATTTTCTTCAATAGCTGCCGTATATTCTTCAATAGCCTGTTGAAATTGGTTTCGTTCATAACTGCTTTGAGCCTGTTGAAAGTATGCCATAGATTTTGCTAGATTTGATATTTCTTGTGCATAAACATTGTTTATTTGTACTACAAACATTACAGTGATTATCAAAATAATTTTTTTCATTTAAAACCTCCAAAAAGTATTTTTCTATAAGTAAATTTATATACGATAGTTTTCTAAAATGCAACAGAAAAATTTAATTTTTTCAAAGTTGACATAATCAATAAATATAATATACTAAAAATGATGACTGATTTTTTAGCTAACGATAAATTATTAATTTTAGGTTTATTAATTTTTTCATTCCTTATAGGCTTTATCTTAATTAAAGGTATAAGTAAAATATATACATTTATTGCAAAAAAAATTCCACTTCATAATGAAATCAAAAAGTATTTTTATTTTCCTTCATGGTTTTTAATAAGCATTCTGATATTTAGTATAGCTAGTTCTGCAATAAATTTTAAATTGGAAAGCAGCGATTATATTATTACAAAAACTATTCAAATTTTATATGTTCTATTTTTTGGTATATTGTCAATTAGAACAATATCTTTTTTAGAATATATTTTAAACGAAAAACAACCAAAAGATATTGCTGATTTCCACAAAAGACAATTAAATACACAACTAAAAATTATAAAAAGTATTACCACAGCTATTATTTCAGTAATTTGTATGGCATTAATTTTTTTAAGTTTCAGTTCTTTAAAAAGCTTAGGCTCAACAATTTTAACATCTGCAGGCATTATTGGCATAATTGCTGGATTTGCAGCACAGAAAACACTTAATTTGCTATTTGCAGGCATTCAAATTGCAATCAGTCAACCAATTAAAATAGGAGATGTTTTGATAGTAGAAGGAGAATGGGGAACAGTCGAAGAAATTACATTAACTTATGTAGTACTGAAAATCTGGGATTTAAGAAGATTGGTCATACCTATCAATTATTTTGTTGAAAAATCATTCCAAAACTGGACAAAAACAAGTACACAGCTTTTAGGAACAGTATATATATATCTAGATTATTCAATAGACATTGAAAAGTTAAGAAAAGCTTTAAATGATATTTTAAACAGTACTCCACTTTGGGATAAATTTGCAAGTGGTATTCAAGTTACTGATGCTAATGACAAAACTATGCAGGTCCGCGCACTTGTTAGTGCAAAAAACTCTTCTGATTTATGGAATTTACGATGTCTTGTTAGAGAAAAACTTATTGAATACATAAAAAATGAAGCACCGCAAAGCTTACCAAAAATAAGAAATATTGTTTATTTGGAGGAAAAATGAGGATAGTTATAGTATCAAATAGATTACCGGTAAGCATTACAAAAGATAAGAAAAATAATAATAAATTTCAAAAAAGTGCAGGTGGTCTTGCAACAAGTATTGGAGCCTACACTGAAAAAATTACTGAACTTTCTTACACATGGGTAGGTTGGCCTGGTATAGGTACAACAATAAAATCAGAGCAAGATGAAATAACAGACTCACTTCAAAATATACACTGCTATCCTGTTTTTCTTACGGAAAAAGAAATGGATAAATTTTATCTTGGTTTTTGCAATAGAACGATTTGGCCTTTATTTCACTATTTTCCAACTATTGCAAGTTTTAAAAAAGAATATTACAATATGTACAAATCTGTTAATTTAAAATTTGCAAAAGCGCTTAGTAATATTATAAATGAAAATGAAGATATAATATGGGTACACGATTACCATCTTATGCTCTTGCCTAGTTTACTTAGACAAAGTTACCCTACTTTAGCTATAGGTTTTTTCTTGCATATACCTTTTCCTGCTTATGAAGTTTTTCAGTTGCTACCATCTCAGTGGAGAATAGAAATTATAGAAGGCCTGCTTGGTGCTGATTTAATTGGTTTTCATACACATGAATATACCGATAACTTTTTAAGAGCCACATTACGCTTTGCAGGTTTAGAAAATCATCTGGGTGTTATAAACAATAAAGGCAGGCTTGTAAAAGTTGGAACACACCCCATAAGCATTGACTATTTAAAGTTTAGCAAAACTGCAAAAAGTCCCAGCGTTATATCAAAAACGCAAGAGATAAAAAACCAATTTAAAAATAAAAAGATACTCTTTAGTGTCGATCGTTTGGATTATACAAAAGGAATATTAAATAGATTGCTTGGTTTTGAATATTTTTTAGATAAATACCCCGCCTGGAGAGAAAGTATAACACTTATAATTGTAGTTGTACCTTCACGAATAGGTGTTTTCCACTATCAACAAATGAAAAAACAAATAGATGAAACAATAGGGCGAATAAATGGAAAATTTAGTACTGTTGAATGGACTCCAATTGTATATAAATTTGGCTCACTTGATTTTGAAAATCTTGTTTCATTTTATAGTGCAAGCGACATAATGCTTGTAACACCTCTAAGGGATGGTATGAATCTTGTCGCAAAAGAGTTTATTGCAAGCAAACAAGAAAAAAACGGTGTTTTAATACTTAGTGAAATGGCTGGGTCAGCAAAAGAATTATTGGAAGCTTTAATTATTAACCCAAACAGTATAGAAGAAATTGGTGAAGCTATAAAAAAAGCTCTTGATATGTCCAAAGAAGAACAAAGCCAAAGGATAGAAAAAATGCAGGAGCGCATTAGTAGATACAATGTATTTAGATGGGTTAGTGATTATTTAAATGAATTAAATAAAACCACTCTTTTGCAAAAACAAATGGAATCTCAATTCATTAATCAATCAATAGAAAATCAAATTATCTCTGAATATGCTAAATCAAAAAAAAGATTAATAATGCTCGACTACGATGGAACACTTATAGATTTTGTAAATTCACCTAAAGAGGCTGTGCCAACAAAAGAATTAATTCACTTGATACATCGGTTAACTCAAGAAAATAATACTATTGTAATAGTAAGTGGCAGAGATAAAGATACACTTCAACAATGGTTTGAAAACTTAAACATTGCTATTGTAGCAGAACATGGAGCTTTTTATAAATATCCTAATTCAAATTGGAAGTTATATCAAAATAATATTGACAAAAGTTGGAAAAATGCAATTATAAATATCTTAAAATTATACAGTGATAGATTGCCAGGTTCTTTTATAGAAAATAAAACATTTTCTATTGTTTTTCACTATAGAAACACTGATCCTCAAACTCAGTCAACATTTATACCCGAATTAAATGGTCATCTCCAAAACTTTGTGGCAAATACAAACCTTAAGGTTCATAAAGGAAATAAAATTCTTGAGATAAAACCCGCAAATATAGGCAAACATTGCGTTGCAGAAATTTTTAACTTAAAAAGCTATGATTTTATGCTTGCAATAGGTGATGATTATACAGACGAAGACATGTTTAAAGCTTTGCCAGAAAATGCAATTACAATAAAGGTTGGTGAAATTTCAACTCTGGCAAAATACAATATAAAAAGCCCTCAGCATGTAATAAAATTATTAGAAAAACTTATTAATACTACTGTCTCATAAAACAACTGTTGCACGGGACTGTTGCAAAATAACAAGTAAAGTTAGATACTCTCTGACATGTCTGGTAATTAGAAAATTATCTTTTACAAACTCTCTGCCTTTTCTTTTAAGTCTTTTAAATAAATCATCATCACTTAAAAGCTGTTTGATTCTAAGTGCTGCTCCTTCTGGTGTATTAACTAAAAAACCATTATAGTTATCTATAACCTGAAGTCTTATGCCACCTGTGTTACCACCAATAACAGGTTTACTTTTCCACAATGATTCTGTAACTGTTAAACCAAAACCTTCTTTTGTTGATTTTTGTATAACAATATCCGCTGCTCTTTGAAGCGCATTAATTGTAATATTGGCATCAGGCGGTAATGACAAAACATGTATATCTTTATCAGAGTTTGCAGCAGTAAGCGTTTCTTCTAATACAATACTACCTTCTGGATCATCATCTGCACTTCCACCTGCCAAAATAAGCTGTATAGATGGAATAGATTTTTTTACCAACTTGTAAGCGCTAATTACGCCTATTGGATCTTTAAATCTATCAAAGCGTGAAACTTGTAATAATACAGGTCTTGAAGGGTCTATATTAAATTCTGTATAGACCTTTTCTATATCTTCTTTATTTAAATCTTTATTTTTGTCACTTAATGGATTTATGCTTGGAGCAATTATATATTGAGGATGAGGCAAACTTCTTGCAAAATCAACTAATGAAAAAATACTTGCATCGTAATGGATAACAAATTGCTTAAGAAACTTCCATACCTGTCTATTTGGCCTTGAAATATCAATATGGCATCTCCATATCCACTTTCCTTTTCTGTTTGGAAAAAACTTTATCAATGCTGCTGGTTGCGGATCATGAATAAAAACAAAATCTGCTTCATTTAGTAAATCATATAACCTTTGAGCGTTTTCTTCATTTGTTTGTTCATACACTTTAAGTAGTGTATCTGGCACTATCTGATTTTTAACTCCTTGTAATAAATTATGAAACATTTTTGTACATTTGTAAAAATCGGATTGACCAACAACAATTTCCCATGTAGCGTCCAGACCTAACTCATGTTTTAGCGGCAATATATTTGTCAATAATTCTGCCACACCACCACCAATTTTTGTTGAATTTATATGAACAATTTTTTTTCCTTGTAAAAACCTTGATAATTTAACCAGATGATCTATTTCACTTATACCTACTATTGATTCTAATTCGGAAAGCATTTAAATCCTCATTTAAAATAAATATTAAAAATTTTTGATATCTTTTCTTTTAATTTAGATAATGGCAAAAAAAACGGATCGATATTAATTATCATATCAACAAGCTCTTCATACCCATCAAACAATGCTATCCAGTTTGAAAAATCGTCACGATGATTTGGCGTTCTTCTTCTTGCATCAATGAAATGAAAGTACAAAGAACCATAAGACAATTCATCGATTGCATCTAAAAAACCCCTGGGCTCATTTACTATCTTAGTTGTATCAAATACAACCATACCAAGCTTTAAAAAATAAAAAGGCTCTTGGGCGTTGGTATACAGTAAAACTGTATTTTGTTCTAGAGAATTTTGTATAATGTCAAGTAGCTCCTGACGCAGATCATCAATAGAACCAAAATCTTGTGGCTGCAAAACAGATAACTTTTCTGCTAAAGCTTTATCATGAATTTGTTCTGCTATCCATTGAGCAAAGTCATTGTTAAATTCGGGTGTACTAAAAGATGTGCGAAGCAACTTACCCCAAAAATGATAGTAAATAGAATCTGTATCAATATCCAATAACTGCGTAAATAATTCTTTTGTGTTAAGTGCATGTTTGCCTGTTGCAATCGATAAAATAGAACAATCTTTTATCTCAAAAGGTAAAATATTACTTTCCATAACCATCTCCAACACAGTTTCACATTATATACCAAATAAATAAATAATCAACTATTACAATTTTTGTTGCAAAAAAATACGCTACATTGTATAAATAAAAAAGGAGGCAAATAATGAAAGTAGCTGACTATCTTTTAAAAATTACACCTTACGAAGGTGGTAAACCTATAGAAGAATTACAACGAGAGTTGGGTTTAGTGGATGTTATAAAACTTGCTTCAAACGAAAATCCCCTTGGACCATCAAAAAAAGTTATCGAAACAATTTGTAAAATAGCAGTTAATGTAAATTTGTACCCAGATGGCAATGCCTATTATTTAACACAAAAATTAGCTAAACACTTAGGAGTTAGTGATAAAAATCTAATATTTGGAAACGGTTCAGACGAAATAATAGAACTATTATACAAAGCATTTGCTACCAATCAAAACGATGAAATATTATACTGTTACCCTACTTTTATAGAATACCGCATAATTGGTATGGCTTTTAACAAAAAAATTATAGAACTTCCGTTAAAAGATTTTGCATACGATATTGATAACTTAATCGAACATATTAATGAAAATACAAGAATTATTTTCATTAATACTCCAAATAACCCAACAGGAACACTTACAGGACTAGATGACATATTAAAAATTATAAACAAAGCATCAAAAGACACGCTTATTGTAATAGATGAAGCTTACTATGAATACGCAAAGCCTTCAACGCATTACAAAGAATTACTTGATCTTTATAAAAAAGAAAATGTTATAATTTTAAGAACCTTTTCCAAAGCATATGCGCTAGCTGGCTTAAGAATTGGCTATGGTATTGCAAACGAGTTTATTATTCAAACACTTAATCGGGTAAGACCACCTTTTAATGTAAATATTGTAGCACAAGCAGCGGCGATTGCTGCCCTTGATGACAAAGAACACTTAAAAAAAAGTATACAAACTAACGAAGAAGGAAAACAATTTCTATACGAGCAATTCAATAAATTAAACCTATTCTATGTACCCACCTTTGCTAATTTTATTTTATTTTCAACACCAATTGATGCTTCAATAGTTTATGAAAATTTATTAAAAGAAGGTGTTATTGTAAGAAGTATGAAACCTTACGGTTACAATAATTTCTTAAGAGTCACAGTTGGAACCCAAAAAGAAAATGAAATTTTTATACAAAAACTTAAAAAGGTTTTGCATGTTTAATACCATTGGCATTGTTGGACTCGGATTAATAGGTGGCTCTTTGGGTCTTGCAATTAAACATAAAAAGCTTTCAAAGATAATCATAGGTTATGATAACAACCAGGAAAACCTAGATGATGCATTAAATTTAGAGCTTATAGATATTGGTGCAAACTCATATAAATCTTTTTCAATCTGCGACTTTGTAATTGTAAGTGTACCACCATCACAAACTGCACATGTTGTAATAAAGTTATTTGAAGTATTAAAAGAAAACACTATTGTTATAGATGTTGCAAGTATCAAAAAACCTATTATTGATTCTATTAAAAATTACATACCAAAAACAATAGCATACGTACCCACGCACCCAATTGCCGGCACAGAAAACTTTGGACCCAAATCTGCTTTCAGACAGCTTTTTGATGATAAATACTTTATAATAACACCAATTAATAATATTAGTTTTGCAGAAAAAAAAGTTGAAGAATTTGCAAAAACAATTAATATGAAAGTAAAATATATGGATGCAGACAAACACGATAAGGTATTTGCATATGTTAGTCATCTACCCCATGCTATTGCCTATAGTCTCGTAAATCTTATCAGGCAAAAAAAAGAAGATGATGAAGCGTACGGTTTTATTGGTGGTGGGTTTAAAGATTTTACGCGTATAGCAAAATCAAATGAAAAAATGTGGTGCGATATTTTTCTTTTAAATCAAAGCAATATGATTAACGCTATAGACGAATATATTCAAAATTTACTGATACTAAAAGACGCAATAAAAAACAACGAAGAACAAGAGTTAATTCAAATACTTAAAAATATAAGATTGTTTAAAGAGAATTTGGATGTCTAGTTTTATTATTACGATAGATGGTCCAAGTGGAGCTGGCAAAAGTACAATTTGCAAAATGTTCTCTATTAATGATGGATTTGTGCATATAGATACAGGTAAAATTTACAGAAGCATCGCTTATATTCTAAAAGAAGTTACCGAAGAAGAATTAAATAAATTGGAACTTGATTTTAAAATTGAGAATTTGCAAGTATTATTTATATATAAAGGCAAAATTTTAAATGATATAATACTTAGCGAAGATATTGCAAAAAAAGCTTCAACAATAGCTAAAAATGAATTTGTAAGGGATTTTGTCAATAAACTAGCAAGGACAATTGCTCAAGAAGGAAAATTTGTTATCGATGGTCGAGATGCTGGAAGTGTAATTTTTCCAAATGCAAACATAAAATTCTATTTAGATGCAAAGTTAGAAGAAAGAGCCAAAAGACGATCAAAAGAATTAAGTGTTGACTATAGTCAATCCATAAAATCCCTATCCTGTAGAGACGAGCAGGATACGCAAAGAAAAATTGCCCCTCTTGTTGTACCGAAAGGGGCAATAATAATAGATACAACGTTTTTATCTGTAGAGGAAGTTTACAATAAAATAAAAAGCTACTTTTAAGCTTTCATTTTTTCTATGTATTTTTGAGCATTAGATGCTGCAATAGCACCATCAGCGCAGGCTGTTACAACTTGTCTTAGAGATTTTTTTCTAACATCACCTGCTGCAAAAATACCAGGAATGTTTGTTTCCATTTCTTCATTTGTTATTATGTAGCCATACTCATCTGTTTGTATTAAATCAGAAACAAATTTTGAGTTTGGAGTAAGACCAATGTATATAAATATACCATCTATATCTAATCTTGATTGTTGTTTTGTTTTTACATTCTCAATGAGGACGCCTTTAACAAATTTATCGCCTAAAATTTCTTTTACTACACTATCAAATACAATTTCTATCTTATTATTTTTCTTTACTCTATCCTGTAAAATTTTTACAGCCCTAAATTGATCTCTTCTATGAATTAAATATATCTTCTTTACAAGGTTTGCTAAATACAAAGCTTCTTCTAAAGCAGAATCACCACCACCTACTACGGCAACTGTTTTGCCTTTAAAAAATGCACCATCGCATGTCGCGCAATATGAAACACCTTTGCCAATAAACTTTGCCTCTCCTGGACAGCCCAGCCTATCCGCACTTGCTCCTGTTGCTAAAATAATTGTTTTTGTTGTTATACAGCTTTTATTTGTAAGAATTACTCTTTTGCAAGAGATATCGTTTTCTATCTTCTCAACACCATCATAGCTAATTTCAACTTCAAATTTTTTTGCCTGTTCTAAAAACTTGTCTATTATATCCATGCCGCTTATACCTTCTGGAAATCCAGGATAATTTTCTAAATCGGCGCTAAAAACTATCTGTCCACCGAATACTTTTTCTTCTAAAATAATTGTCTTTAAACCACTCCTTGCTGCATAAATACCTGCTGTTAAACCAGCTGGACCGCCTCCTACAATAACAACATCATACATCCCATAACCCCTTTTAAAAATTGGACCGAGAAAACCTCGATCCAATTATAAAATTTTATCCAACCTTTGAGTGAAATATTCTTTTGGTGCAGCACCGATAATCTGATCTACTACTTCTCCGTTTTTAAAAATCATAAGTGTTGGTATACTCATAATTCCATATCTAACAGCAATATCAGGCTCTTCATCCGTGTTTAATTTTCCAACTTTAAGCTTACCTTCATACTCATGCGCAATTTCTGATACTACAGGTGCAACCATTCTGCAAGGACCGCACCATGGAGCCCAAAAATCTACTAAAACCGGAATATCCGATTTTAATACCTCTTGTTCCCAGTTATCAGTAGTCAACTTTACCTCGACTGCCATAATTCCTCCTTGAATAAATCTCGTTTAGATTCTATAACGAAAAATATTTTTTGTCAAATGTAACTCATTAACTTAATTTTTTCAAATAGCTTGGCAACCTGTTTTTTTGTGTCTTCTAACGAATAAGAATTATCAATTACAAAATCAGCTCTTTGTTTTTTTTCTTCTATATCCATTTGTAAATTGATTAGTTTTAACGCTTCAGTGTATGTTAAATTTTGCCTTTTCATTAATCTTTCTATTTGTATTTCTTTTTTTGCATAAACTACAATAATTTTATCAAAACTATCTTCTAAGTGCTTTTCAAACAACAATGGAACGTCATAAATAATTATAGCATTTTTTTCTTTCTTCAAAATAGATTCTTCAATTTCTCTTCTTTTTTGCTGAACAAATGGGTGAATAATCGACTCTAAAAGAGTCAATTTTTGTTTATCACTAAATACAATTGCACCTAATTTTTTTCTATCTATATTACCGTTTTCATCAAGTATTGACTCTCCAAACACTTCAATTATTTGCTTGTGTGTATTTTGATTTTTTTTAAGAGCATCATGCGCAATCTCGTCTGCATCAATCACATATGCACCAAGCTCTTTAAACATGTTTGCAACTGTAGATTTACCGGTGGCTATTGAGCCAGTTAAACCTACGCGCATTTAATGGGGCACTCCGTACAGTATGGGTTTTTTCTGCAATATGTTTTGGCTAATTTTACAATCAAAGCGTGGTATTCTTTAAACAATTCAACATCTTTTGGTAAATTTTGCATAAAAAAAGACTGAACCTCTTCATATTTGCTTGACTCAAAAAGCTTTTTTCGCTTTAAAAGTCTTATTGTATATGCATCTATAACAAAAACTGGCCTTGAAAATGCATAAAGCAAAATTGAATCGGCTGTTTCAAAACCTATACCTTTAACATTTAAAAGCATTTTTCTAAACTGCAAAGTATCTGTATTTTCATCAAAGTTTTCAAAAAATCTTGCAATTTCTTTTAAATAAACACTTTTTTGTTTATAAAAACCCGCAGGTTTTATTAGCTGTTGTATATCTTCTAAAGGAATTTCTCTAATTTTACAGAGACTACAAAAACCTTCTTTTTTTAGATTAAAAATAGCTTTTTCAACATTATGCCAGCTTGTATTTTGCGTTAGAATTGCTCCAATTATTATTTCATCTTTCGTTTCAGCTGGCCACCAGTATTGCTTGCCAAAAAATTGTAAAAGCGATTTGTAAATTTCAATGAGCATTAAGTTCGCTTAAAATCTCTTCCAAAATTTCCGAAGCACTACCTTCTAAAAATACATCTACAATCTTATCAGTATATTCACTAAATGTTTTGTTAATTTCGATAATTTTTGCACCTTTTTTCTTTGCCATAGGCGGCAAAAAGGCCGCTGGATAAACTAATCCACTTGTTCCAATAATTATTAACAAATCACAATTATTCATTAATTGTTCGCTTTTTTCTTGAACTTCTTTTTGTATCATCTCACCAAAAAAAATAAAATCAGGCTTCAATGGTATCTTACAGTATGGACAATATGGAACGCTTGATAAATCAAAATCGCTTATATTAAATTTTCTACCGCAGTTTCTACAAACAAGCATTCTTGAGTTACCGTGGTATTCAACGATGTTTTTGCTGCCTGCTAAATAGTGTAAATTATCTATATTTTGGGTTATTAGGGCTTTTATATAACCTAATTCTTCAAGCTTTGCAAGCGCAAAATGGGCTTTGTTTGGCTTTTTGTCTTTGAGCACTTCAAAAAAAATTTTGTTGATCAAAGCCCAGGATTTATCTGGGTGTTTATAAAAATAATCTATTTCAAACATGCTTGGGTCATACTTTTCCCATAAGCCATCTTCCCCTCTAAACGAAGGAACACCGCTTTCTACACTTATTCCAGCACCAGTAAAGCAAACTGTAAATTTTGATTGTTTTATTAAATATGCTGCTCTTTTAACCTGACTCATATTTGCCCCCAATCCCTTAAAAATCTGAAATCCCAGTTTATGCTTCTTCTACTAACTTTAGCTATGATTGGCGGCAACCTTTTAAACTGGTTTTTCCTTACTCTCTCAAAAATGCCATTTACAATGTTTTTTGAAAAACCTAGATTAATAACTTCATCAATACTTAGTCTCTTGTCAAATAAGTGATACAAAATCAAATCTGCCTCATCGTAAGAAAAACCCAATTCTTCTTCATCGCTTTGACCTACCCATAAATCTGCAGTAGGTTTTTTATCAATAATGGATTGAGGCACTCCCATGTATTTTGATAAAATTCTAACTTGCGTTTTGTACAAATCACCAATTGGGTTTAGGCTTGATGCCATATCACCATACCATGTACCATAACCAAGCAATAATTCTGTTTTATTGCTTGTTCCCACAACAAGTGCATTTGTTTCATAACTTTGATCAAACAAAACTATCATTCTAAGTCTAGCTAAAATATTGCCTATCCTTACTTTATCAAAATTATTTTCAATATAGCTATCAGCCATCTTTGTTATATCTATTTTTTTATAATTTATGCCAAGTTCATTTATTATTTTAAATGCATCATCAACACTTTCAGCAGAGCTAGTTTTATATGGTAGAATAATTGCATATACATTTTCTTTTCCTAAAGCTTCTTTCAATAAATAAGCCACCAAACCAGAATCAATACCGCCTGACAAACCAATTACTGCCTTTTCAAAACCAACCTTGTATATTTCATCCCTTAAAAACTCAATTAAATAATCTGCAATTTTAGGTTCATCAAAACCCAATACTTTATATGGATCCATAGCTTTTATCCTTCAATAAAGGCATAAATTCCTTAGCGTGTGCAATATCGCTTAATTCTAAATCAAGTATATACAGATTTTCTTTTAAAAAATCTCCTTTAAATATGCACGCACCAAATGGATTATAAACCAAAGAACTACCAAAAAAACCCACGCCATCTTCAAAACCTGCCCTGTTTACATATATTACAAAGTTGCCGCTTAATGATGAGATATTGTTGCAAATATTGTCCCATATTTTTGTTTTATCTGCCTTATTTTCATAAATCCAGTAAGGGGAAGCAGATATGATAATTGTCAAATCACTTTTACTTTGTTCAACAAAATGGTGAACACTTAAATGAAATGCTTCTTCACATATAAGTATATTTACTTTGCCAAATTTTGTTTGAGTTGTTTCAAGTGTATCACCCTTTGCAAAGTATCTTGCTTCTTCAAACATTCCGTAGTCTGGCAAGTATACTTTTTTCCTATTTGTTAAAATAAGGCCTTCTGATAAATACAGGGCACTATTGTAGTACAAATTATCTTCTTTTTGAGCATAGCCCAGCACAATATCTATAAAATTACTTTTTTGTATAATATTGCTTAAATCTTTGTTTTGTAAGTTTATGCTAGCATAACTAACCAAATCACGCAGCGCATACCCGCTTGTGGCTAGTTCTGGGAAAATAATTAAATCGCTTTTTTTGTTTATAGCTTCATCTATAAAAATTTCAATCCGCTCTAAATTTTCTTTTACCTTGCCAAGTTTTGGCTTGAATTGAGCAATAGCAATTTTCATTTAAACACCAATTTTCATATTTACATCTACCCAAACGGCATGATGTATTATAGAACCACTTGATATAAAATCCACACCTGTTTTTGCAATCTCAACAATATTATCCTCATTAACATTGCCAGATGCTTCAAACAAAACTTCACCTGCAAACATTGATACACAGTTTTGTATAGTTTCTACATCCATATTGTCAAGCATAACCACATCAACTTTTAACGATACAGCTTCTTTTACTTCTTCAATGTTTGAAGTCTCGACTTCTATTTTTTTCATAAAGTTTGTTTTTCTAGCAAGTTCTACTGCTTTTGTTATACTACCAGCAATTTTTATATGATTATCCTTAATCAGAATTGCGTCAAACAAACCAATGCGGTGATTTAAGCCACCTCCAACAAGAACTGCATATTTTTCAAAATATCTAAAGCCTGGTGTAGTCTTTCTTGTTTCAACAATTTTAGCTTTATAGTCTTTTATCAATTGGCTATAAAATTTAGTTTTAGTTGCAATACCTGATAATCTTCCAATGATATTTAAAATAAGCCTTTCTGCCTGTAGCAATGCACTATCTTTTGCTTCAATTACAGCAATATGACTACCAGCCTTAACAAATTGACCTTCTTGAACATAAAACTCAATTTTGGCTTCTTCTTTTAAAACATCAAAGATCGGTTTTATAAAAATTAAACCCGCAACTATAAAATCTTCTTTTGCTTTAATTAATGCTTTTGTTTTAGATCCATTACATATACTTTCTGTAGTTACATCGCTATAGTAAATGTCTTCTAATAGATATGACTTGAGTAAATCTTCCAAAAATAATCTGTTCATTGTCTTTTTATGGATATCATGCGTTCAATTGGCTTCTTTGCTTTTTGAATTTGCTCATCTGTAAGAATTATCTCATAAACTTCTCTTTCAAGTGCATTTAACACATCTTTTAATGTTGTTTTTTTCATATTGGCACAAATAGATTTCGAACCTAATGTATAAAAAGTTTTATCTGGCGCTTGTCTTTTAAGTTCAAAAACTATGCCACTTTCGGTTGCTATTATAAACTCTTTTGCATTGTTTTTTATGCAATAGTTTATAATCCCGGCAGTAGATCCTATAAAATCTGCAAGTTCAATAACCTCCATTGGAGATTCTGGATGAACACATACTTTAGCTTCAGGATGAATTTTAAGCAAATCCTGTATGTCTTTTCTTGTAAAACTATCATGAACCAAACAATACCCATCAAATAAATAAATTTCTTTATCTGCTACATTTTGTTTTACATATTCACCTAAGTGCTTATCTGGTACAAAAAGTATCTTTTTGGCTTCCAGACTTTTTACAACATTAATTGCATTCGCTGAAGTACAACAAATATCTGAAACCATTTTAACATCTACATTTGTATTAACGTAAGAAACAATGCTCACATCACCAATTTCATTTTTCATATTAAGCACTTTTTCGGCTGTTGCCATATCAGCCAAAGGACATCCAGCATCTATAACTGGTAAAATTACCTTTTTTTGAGGCGATAAAATCTTAGCAGTCTCTGCCATAAACTTAACACCACAAAACACTATTATATCAGCATCAGTTTTGGAAGCTTCTATTGATAAAGCTAAAGAATCACCAATAAAATCAGCTAATTCCTGCACTTCATCTCTTTGATAATAATGTGCTAGAATAATAGCATTTTTTTCTTTTTTAAGCCTTGTTATTTTAGATTGTATTTTTTCTTCCATAAAAACCTCGCTTTTTAGTATATAAAATTTAAATATTTAATCAAGCTTTTTATAACGTTTAAACTCATACTTTTATTAACAAATTGACAAATACTTAACTATATGCTAAAAATAAAGTGTTGCAAGTTCAAGGGAAGAAAGGGTGAGATTCCCTCGCTGTACCCGCAGCCGTATTAAGGCAAAAAGCTTAAGAAACAGCCACTGCCTCTTTGGCGGGAAGGCCTTAAGCCATAGGCCTTTAAGCCGGAAGACCTACTTGCAGCAAAAGTATCTTTTTATGCAGCGGGAGTTCTGCTAAAAAGATTGTAAAATTTCATATAGGAGGCTTTATATGTGGTATAAGTTATTGGTTGGTTTTGTATTGGTGGGATTTTTGTGTAATTTTGCTTTAGCTGATGAAAATGTTGTTGTAACTGCTTCTAAAGTAGATACGCAGATTGCTAAAACACCTTCTTTTGTTGAAGTTGTTACCCAAAAACAAATTGAAGATTCTGGCTCTATTTTCACACAAGATGCGCTTATTGGCTTACTTGGTATATCAATTTCATCAAATGGTCCATTTGGTGGTCAAACCTCTTTTTATATGAGAGGACTTAGAAGTTACTATACAAAGTATCTAATGGATGGCGTAAATATAGGTGATCCATCTTTAATGCAATCGCAGTTTGATATGTCCTCACTTTTGCCATACAACTTAAGCAGAATTGAGATTGTTCAGGGCTCTCAAAGCGGGCTATATGGAGCTGATGCAATTGCTGGCGTGGTAAATTTTATCACAAAAAAAGGCGAAGGTAAACCTCATGCAACCTACACTCAAATGTATGGTTCGTTTGGCACATACGCAGAAAACCTATCTTACTCTGGTAAAGTTGGCAATTTTTCTTTTTATTTAGATGGCACCAGATTTGACACTACAGGTACATCAAAAACCAATTCTTACAATCACCAAACTGATTCATATTCCTATGGAGGCAAAAGGGATGGATATCACCAAAGTGCTTTCAATTCAAGGTTAGAATACGATTTAAATGATTTTAAAATTGGTTTACTCATTAATGCACAAAAAGTACAAAACTATTTAGATCAGTATAGTCCAACATATTTTAAACCAGACAATAGCTCATGGTTAAACACAACATATCCAGGCAAATCCTATAGAGAAGATAGCGAAACCTACCTTACAAAAGTTTACGCTCAAAAAACTTTTGATAAGCTGACATTAAAGCTGGATGGTTATTATTTTCAAAACTTAAGATACTTTAAGGATAATTACAGCTACCCATATCCGGCTACTATACCAGCTCCACAAAGCGACTTTTACAGCAATAACTACAAAGGTTATCGCTATGGAAGTGATCTGCAACTTGAGTATGTTTTTAGTAAAAACTTCAAGGCTGTAGGCGGTTTAAACTATACAGTTGATAGAATGAGCTATGACTACCCGAGTTATTTTAGTAAAAACAGAGACAATGTAGGTGCTTTTGTTGAATTTTTGCCAAGCATAGGTAATTTAAACCTTCAAGCAGCTTTTAGAGAGGATCATTTTCAAACATTTGGAGACCATGGCACATACAAGCTTGGCGCAAGCTACTTAATTGAACCTACAAACACAATTTTAAAAGCCAACTGGGCAACAGGTTTTGAAGCACCTACTTTATTTGAGCTTTATGCATCCGGCGTTCCTGCATGGTTTTTTAGCGGAGGAAATAGAAATTTATCACCAGAGCAATCAAAAAGCTGGGATATAGGATTTATACAAAACCTATTTAACAATAAAGTCATGCTAGGCGCAACATACTTTAGAACAACAATAACAAATAGAATTGAATACTATACAAACCCAAATACATGGGAGTCTACATATAAAAACGTTCCAGGAAACACAGTAGCAACAGGTATAGAATCCTACATAAAAGTAAAACCAATAAAACAAATTGAATTAGGTCTAAACTATACCTATACAGACAGTACAAACCCAAACACAAATATGCAGTCAGCACGTATACCATACAGCATTACATCGGGCTATATAAACTATTCACCAATAGAAAACCTAACACTCCACTTAGATGGTAGATATATAGGCACAAGGTATGACAATGATTCTCATACACATCAAACAGGCAGATACACAGTATTTGATGCAAATATTGCATATAACATTACAAAAGACCTGAAGGCATCTGTTGCTATCTACAATATTTTTGATAGGTTCTACCAGGATATTTGGGGTTACACAACACTAAAGCGCAGTGCCTATGCAACGCTTAACTACACATTCTAAACCCATAAGCTGGGCTTTAGCTTTTTTGCTAAATATGGCAATAGTGGTTGGCTTTGCCCAGCTTTTTAAACTTTATACAATCAAAACATCAAAAATATACACAGTAGATATTTATAATGTAAATCAATACCAAAAAACAATAAGAGCTAATCAAACTTTAACACAAATTAAGCCAGAAAATACAAAAAAGTCTTTATTTCAAAAAATACCAAAAAACGATATATCAAATCAAACTATCAATCATAATCGCACATTAATTACACAAAAAGCTCCACTACTTAAACATGATAGGAGATTTTTCGCTAACGCTCAAAATGACAATGAAAGCCTCACACCAACAAATCAATCCACCAATCAACCTCAAACAAGCCCAATACAAAGCCCACAAACAACCACTGTTAATACAAACTCACCAAATACTTTAGCTAATCCAATTGATATTCAAAATACCCCTCAAATTGCAAATTGGATTGAAAAACACAAATTCTACCCACAAGAAGCTATTTTTAAAGGCGAAGAAGGTAAAATTAAACTGGTTTTTTTGATTGATAAAAACGGCTATCTAAAAAACATCTCAATATTGGAAAAATCCCCATACGATAGTTTAAACAAAGCAGCAATAAAAATAATACATAATTCTTCACCAGTTCCTCAAAAACTATTAACAAATGTTAATCTGCCATTTTATGCAAAAATAAATATAATATTCAAACTTGAATAAGTTTTGATAAAATATTCTTATAACAAGTTATAATTTCTTGAGTTTTTCGTTCTAAATTACAAAAGTTTGATTTTTCATACTCTAATATGTAGCTTTTTAAGTTATCGAAATTATCTATTTGAACCAAACAACCTGATCTTTTTAAAAACTCAACTTCTTGAGCAAAACTATCCATATATAAACCACAAAACACAAAATTGTTGTAAATTGCTGGCTCAATTGGATTATGACCTTTTAGCTTGTAAGATAGTGAGCCGCCAATAAATACCATAGAACTTACCGAGTAAAATGCTTCTAAAACGCCAAATTTATCAATAAGTATGCAATCTTTAATGCTTGCAAGTTTTGATAACATTGTATATTCTATATTAAGTTCTTTTAAAAAATCTGTAAATAAAGGTAAATCTTCCAAGTACCTGGGTGCAATAATAATTCTAAAACCCATATTTAAAACATCAATAAGTCCTTTTCGCAAAAATTCTAATTCCAGCTTATGAAGACTTGCAAAAACAAAAATTTTTTTATTATCCATTTTTATAAAATGTAAAAAATCGTTATCAAATACTTTCTTTCTTAGAGCGTATTTTATATTGTCACACAACTTAACATTGTTATTAAACTTATCAAATTTCTCTTTATCTTTTTGTGATTTTGCAATTATAACATCAAACTTTGAGATAGTTTCATAAAACACTTTAAATCTTAGGTAAAATTTATAGCTTTTATCAGACATTCTAGCATTAATCAAAATAACTCTTGTATTATGCTTTTTAAGGTAATTAATATAAGATGGCCAAATTTCTGTCTCAAAAAAAATAGCTAAATGTGGCAAATTTTGCTTAAACAACCTTTTGTATAAAAAATTAAAATCAAGAGGTGCTAAAAAAACCTCTAATCCTTGAGATTTTAGGTAATCATAGCCGATATTGCTTGTTACGCTAAAGAGTAATTTTTTTTTAAATATACTTTCAACTGTCTCTTTTATATTTAAAAAAGCTTTTGCTTCACCTAAGCTTGCAAGATGTATCAAAATATAGTCGTTTTGTTTTATGGGTTTTGGGTTTATTCTATCAAAAAATTTATATCTAAAACGTTTGCTTGATACAGCTTTTACTAACAAATAAGGCAAACTCAACAAAAAAACAAAAAAAAATATAATATTGTAGCTAAACATTTTCAAACTGAAGCTCTATAAGTCTTTGATAGTATTTGTTGTTTTCTAAAAGTTCTTTATGTGTACCGATACCTACAATCTGGCCTTGCTTTATTACTACAATTTTTGATGCGCTAAGTGCAGTGGACAATCTATGAGCTACCAAAAAAACCGTTCTATTTTTAATCAAGTTTGAAATAGCTTTTTGTACATAACTTTCTGCTTCTGCATCAAGTGCACTTGTTGCTTCATCTAAAATTAAAATATCAGGGTTTTTCATAATAGCTCGAGCAATTGCAATTCTTTGCCTTTCTCCTCCAGACAAAATTACAGCTTGTTCACCAAGATTTGTATCGTAAGCATTAGGTAGTTTCATTATAAAATCATGTGCATAGGCTAGTTTTGCAGCTTCAATTACTTTTTCTTTATCTGGATTTTCTAAACCATAAGCTATGTTGTTAAAAACTGTATCTGCAAAAAGTAGTACATTTTGTGAAACACTGGCAATTTTTTTTCTTAAACTTTTAATATCAAAATCTTTTATATCTATTCCATCTATTAAAATCCGCCCATCAGTTGGATCATAAAAACGCGGTATCAAATCCATAAGGGTTGTTTTACCCCCTCCACTTTCACCAACAAATGCAACGATCGTTTTTGCTTTTACTTCTAAATTAATATTTTTTAGAGCATATTTTTTACCATCGTATGAAAAACTTACATTATCAAATACAATTGAGTTTTTAACACCTTCAAAAATAATTCCTTTAGAAGTGTTTTCTTGCGTAGATTTTGTATCTAAAATGAAAAACACCCGCTCTATTGCACCAATAGAAGAATTTATACTGTTACTTGCTTTGGCAATTGTTTTAAACGGTCTATATAGCATAAAAAGGCCTGCCATAAATGAAAAAAACCCACCAACACTAATTGCACCTCTAAAAACAAGCAAACCCCCAAACCAAATCAAAAATGCAATACCCAAAGACCCTATAAACTCCATTAATGGGCTTGTAATTTCTGATATTCTAAAGCTTTTTAAATTAATATTTAAAAATTCCTGACTTTTTTTAAAAAACTTTTCTGTTTCTTTTTCTTCGGTCAAAAAACCTTTTATAAGGCGTATATTAAAAAATGATTCCTGAATGAGTGTAGTAATAGCTGCTATTGAAACCTGTCTTTTTTTGCCAAGTTTTTTCATATCCTTACCAAATTTAATAATAGGGTAAAGTGCAATAGGAAACACAATCGTTGAGATTAAAGCCAGTTTAAAGTCTATTGTATAAATCACTATAAATAAAAATATTATTGTAAAAAATTCTCTTATTGCCTCTGGCATCACTCTTGCAATTGTATCTTGAAGACGCTCGGTATCATTTAATACTCTAGATAGTAGCTCTGAAGTATGATATTTTTCAAAAAAATCAACAGGTAAACTCACTATATGCTTAAACATCTGGTTTCTTATGTTAAATAAAATATTTTCTGCTACATATGCTGTCTGATAAGATTGAATGTATGTAAATAAACCCTTAAAAAAATAAGTTGCCATAACGGCAAATGGTAGCAAAATCAGCATCTTTTTATCTTTTGCTATAAAAATTTTGTCTAAAACAGGTTTAATTAAGTATGCAGTAAGAGAAGTTAAAGCACCAACAATAATCATAGCTATAAAAGACAGAATAATCCTTTTCCAGTATGGCTTTATATACAATAATAGTCTTTTTAAATATTCTTTGTTTATATTAAGTTTCACGCAACACCTTCTAATAGCTTTTCATAGTCAAGCAAAATTTCAATATCAACATAAACTATCCCTGATTGTTCAATTTTTACAAAATCTTTGTATGTAGTAAGTAGAACTTCGGATTTGGTTTTTGACTTTAAAGTTCGAAGTATTTCTATATCTTTTTTTGTATAATTATAATGATCTCTAAAGCATTTAAAGCCTTTTACAAAAATTCCAGTCTCTTTAATGCTCGATAAAAATTTGAAAGGATTACCAATAGAACAAAATACAAAAGCACTTTCAGGTTTGTTGACCCTCCCATTAATATCAAAAAAACCATTGTTTACTATTTTTGCTTTTATTTCGCAATCCCCTTCAAAACATATAAGTTTACTACACCTTTTTAAGCTTTTTTTGCTATCGCGCAAAAGCCCAAAAGGCAAATAAAACTTTTCTTGATCTATTATACAAACCTCTAAATCTTTTGCAATTTTTCTATACTGTAGACCATCGTCTAAAATAACATAGTTGGGTTTAAATTTCTTTAATAATTCTACAGCGCTCAATCTATCTTTTGCGCTTGCTACAATTGCTTTAGTTTTTTTAGCAATAAGGTATGTTTCATCATTTACAAAAGGTGTTTTGTAAAAAACGCTTTTGCCATCAGAAACAATCAAAGCATTTTTGTGTTTTGCTTTGTAAGCATTTGTAACAATAGCTACTACATATCCTAAAGAAAGCAAATAATTTGCAATTCCTATGCAAAGCGGCGTTTTACCTGTGCCACCTGCTTTAATATTGCCTATACTTATAATTTTTACATCATCAACTTTTACTGTTTTAAAAAAACCAATATCGTATAAAAAATTCCTTGCGCTTACTATAGCTAAATATAGTAATGAAACCGGAAATAAAATTGGCGCTAAAATCGTTTGGAAAAATTTAATATTCTTCATTGTTTAGCTTGCTTTCAAGCTCTGCAACCTTTGATTTTATCTCTTCTTTTGTTTTAACGTAAATGGGTTTTTTGTATATGAATGTGACACTTGAAAAAGGTTTTGGTATGGCAAACCTATCCCAGCTATTTAGCCTCCAGGCGCTTTTTGGCTCAAAAGCTATAGGTACAATAGGGTGTCCAGAAAAATAAGCAAGCTCTAATACACCAAGTTTTGCCTTTCTTCTTGGACCTCTTGGCCCATCTGGCGTTATACCTATATCGCACGCTTGATTCTTAATTAGTTTTAACATCTCTAAAAATGCTTTTTTAGGATTTCTGTTGACTGAGCCGCCAATTGTTCCCATTTTAAAATACTTTATAACATCGCTTGCTAATCTGCCATCTTTGTGAGTACTTATCAATACACTCAAATTATTGCCTAAATAAACAAAAGGCAAAAATAAAATACTCTCATGCCAAAAAGCATAAATTATAGGTGAATTAATAGATTTTATTGGGTATTCTTCAACAACATTTATTCGCAAAAATAACCTGTAAAATCTCAAAAAAATATAAAAAACAAATGCCTTCATGCTAAATAATCTAATATGGTTTTTGCTATTTTTGGTGTTACAGGATAATTTCCCAAAGCATAGCTTATTTGCTTAAAATCATGTTTTATTTGTCGCTGGTAATTGTTGCTTTGAAGGATTAATTTTGAGTATTCATAAATTTTTTTAGGTGTTGCGTCAAATTGTATTAACTCTGGTATAATTTTTTTCCCATATATAATATTTGGCAAGGCAATTGAATCAACTCCATGAATTAAAGCTTTTCCTATAATATAGCTCAAATTTGACAGTTTATACGCAACAACACATGGCAAACCAAACAAAGCAGCCTCTAAAGTAACAGTGCCGCTTTTCGTAATTGCAAATGACGCTTTTTTCATCATATCGTATGTATCGAGACTGAATTCAATAAATGGAAATTCACTTTTGAATTGCTCAAAATATTTTAAAAAACGCTCTTGCGTTGCCACAACAAATTTATAGTCACTAAATTCTTTTTTTAGTAAATAAGCAGCTTCAAAAAAATTTTTAGTATGAAAATGCAATTCTGACATTCTTGAGCCTGGCAAAATAAGAATAATTTTTTCTTTATCCTGACGTTTTTCTAAATAATCGTGAAGTATGTCTACAAGGGGATGCCCAAAATAAGCTACCTTTTTAAAATCAAAATTATGCTTAACAGATTGAGTGTTAAAAAATGTACGTTCAAACGGTAGTATTGGTATAATAAGGTCTACATATTTAAACAATTGTCTTATACGGGATTTTCTCCATGCCCACAACTGGGGTGTAATGTAATAAATAACCTTAATATTATTTTTATTTGCAAACTTTGCAAGTTGCATATTAAAATCTGGAAAATCCATTAAAACTAAAGCATCTATATTGTTTTTAATAATTGCTTTTTTTACAACATTTAAAATTTCAACTGCTTTTGGCACAACAGAAAGAGCTTCTTTAAAGCCAATTACACTTATATCTTTGTAATCAGCTATCTTTTGAGATTGAGTCGCCAGCAAATCTGAACCAAATGATAAAATTTCAATTGAACTATCGGCTTTTTTAAGCTCTTGAGCCAACAAAAATGCGTATTTTTCTGCAGATCTTTCTCCTACGGATAAAAAAAATTTCATCGTTCTCTGCAAAAACCGCGCTCTGATTTCCTTAAAAATTCAATCATATCAATTACATGTTTAGATGAGCTTTCTTTGAGTTTTTCATAAGCTTCATCAAATTTTAGGTTTGACCTAAATATAACCCTGTATGCTTCTTTTAGTTTCTCGATTTCTGAAAGGCTAAATCCATTCCTTTTTAAACCTACCAGATTAAGTCCATTCAATTTAGCTCTGTTACCTACTGCCAATGTAAAAGGCGGAACATCCAGTGATACTCCACTCATACCGCCTACCATAGACAAACTACCAATTCTCACAAATTGATGAACAGCACTCATACCACCAATTACAGCGCTATCTTCTACAACCACATGGCCAGCAAATTGAACCATATTTGCAATTATACAATTATTTCCAATAATACAATCATGAGCTACATGCACATAAGCCATTATTAAATTATTATTACCTATTTGGGTTTTACCTATACCACCTTTTGTACCTCTATTTATCATAGCAAATTCTCTTATTGTATTGTTATCTCCTATAATAAGTTCGCTAAACTCGCCAGAAAATTTCAAATCCTGAGGAATTGTACCAAGTACAGCTGAATGAAACACTTTGCAATTATTACCAATAGTTGTAAATTCATCAATTACCACATGACTTTGTATATCACAATTATCTCCAATTTTTACATTAGATTTTATAATAGAATAAGGACCTATCGTCACATTTTCACCTAATTTAACATTATCTCCAATAATTGCCGTTTTATGGATATTTACCATGCTAACTCCTTAATCCAGTTTTGCACTCATTGTTGCCTCAGCCACAAGGACATCATCAACAAAACACTTACCAGACATTTTCCAAACCTTCATTTTATGCTTTATAATCTCAACTCTAATTTTTAACGTATCCCCGGGCACAACAGCTTTTCTAAATCTAGCATTTTCTATACTCATAAAATATACAACTCTATTTGCATTATCTTCTTCTTCTAAAGATAAAAAGGCCAGTATCCCACCAGCTTGAGCCATTGCTTCTACAATAACAACACCAGGCATAATATGCTTTTTAGGAAAATGTCCTTGAAAATATGCTTCGTTATACGTTACATTTTTAATAGCTTCTATAAATTTAAATTTTTCATAATTTATTACTTTATCTACGAATAAAAAAGGATACCTATGTGGTAATATTTCTTTAATCCTTTCAATATCAATCATTTTTTTCAAGCTCCTTAAGTCTATTTTCTAATTCCTGTATTTTTCTGTATATATCTGGCAACCTTGGTATTATTGCACTTGATTTTAACCATTTTGAATGTTCATATACTGGTATACCACTATATATACCACTTTTTTTAATATTGGTACCAACGCCAGATTTTGCTGTAACAATAGTATTATCAGCTATAGTTAAATGACCTGCAATTCCAACCTGTCCTGCCAGTATTACATTATTGCCAATTTTTGTAGAACCTGAAATGCCACATTGAGACACTAAAATAGAATTCTCACCTATCTCAACATTATGTGCAATTTGGACTAAATTATCTATCTTTGAACCTTTTCTAATTATTGTTTCATCAAGCGTAGCTCTGTCTATAGATACATTTGAGCCTATCTCAACATCATCTTCTATTATAACTTTACCTATTTGTGGAATTTTATAATGTCTTCCATTATCTTTAACATAACCAAAACCATCACTTCCTATAACGCTTCCAGAATGAATTATCACATTATTTCCAATTTCAACATTTTCTCGAATTGTAACATTTGGATAAATAATACAATTATCGCCAATTATTGAATTTTCACCTACATAAACCATAGGCATAATATAGCTATTGCCAATTTTTGCATTTTTTGCAATATATGAAAAATCCCCAATATAAGCGTTTTCGCTTACAATTGCAGAACCATCTATAGTAGCTTTTGGACTCTTAAAATTACCATCTAATTTAGTTTTGTAAAAATACGTTAAGGCAAGTGCAAAACCTAAATAAGCATTTTTACATACAATAAAATTTTTATCTTTATATAAAGAGATATCAAATAACTCATCAACTATTATGCAACCTGCTTTAGTACTAGATATGTATTTTGTATATTTTTTATTTGATAAAAAACTAACTTTATATTCATCTGCACGCATTAAGCTAGCTACACCATCTATCTTAATATCCTTTTCCCCAATATAAGTGCCATTTATAATCTGGGATAGTTCTAAAGCACTGATCATTTTTTGCTTTGCTCGTATATTTTGTTATATTCTTTTATAACTTGTGGCGTAATATCTAAAGCATCATTCCAGTAAACTAAACCTTGGTGAACTTCAAACACAAGATCTATACCTTCTTTTTGACTTATATTTTTGACTGTTTCAACAAGCCCATTTATGATATTTTGTGTATATTCTCTTTCTTTTGATACAACATCATCTGTAGCATCAGCTTTATATCTTTCCAAATCTCTTGCTTTTGTTTGATATTCAACTTCTAATTGTTGTTTTTCTTTTTTAGGTGTTGATGGATTTTGAATTTTTTGTGCCAAAGCATTTAATTCTTGTTGTTTGTTATCTATCACAGTCTTTTTTGCTTGAATAATCTTTTGAAGCATGGATTTTGCATCAATACCTGCTTGGCAATCCTGCAATGCTTTATTTAAATCTACGACAGCTACTTTTAGTGCAAATGCATTTGCGCTAAAAGTCAGTACCGAAAAAAAGACTACCAACCCTAAAATGTATTTTTTCATAAATCTTCAAACCCTCCTCAAATTATTTTCAAAATAAAGCTCCCATGGAAAATTGGAACACATAAGATTTTTCTCCATTTTTAGGCGCTAAATTCTTACCTACTTCAACTCTAATTGGCCCAAGCGGTGATATCCACTTAATACCGACACCCACATCTTTTTTTAGGTTACCAAAATCATACGAATATAACCATGAATTACCTATATCAAAGAAAGCTTCACCGTACAACTTTAAAGCCTCAACTAACGGGAAAATAGTTTCTGCTTGAGCATATGCATATCTTGTGCCACCTATATAGTTTCCATACTTATCAGTTGGGCTTACAGTACCATAATCAAAACCTCTTAAGTTATCTATACCACCCAAAAAATACCTATCCTGCAAAGGAACTCCTTTCCCACCTATGCCTTTTGCAAAACCTACACTACCTTTTAGGTGTCCAATCATACTCCAAAAAATTGGATGAAAGTATTCTACAGTATTGTCCCATTTTATATATCTAGTGTTTCCTCCAAAACCAGTCAATCCTAAACTTGAGGAAAACAGTGTGCCTATAGTAGGAAATATGTTATTATCAAGAGAATTCCACTTTATAAATGGTGTAATGGTACTTTCTGTAGTTGTGCCTTCTTCTTGCAATAAGTAATAACTTGGTGTACCTGCTGTTATATTGATTTTATTTTGAGATAATGAATAAGAAGCGCCAACACTTAATTGATCATCATAAAATCTTTTTGCAACAGTAAATTTAAAACCATACGTTTTCTGATCATAATCCCAGCCATAATACATCATATTATACAAATCTAAGCCTACAGATATTGGCCTATTATCAACCCATGGATTTACAAAACTTACATCAAACAAATGGCTGTTGGCAGAAAGATTTGCATAAAGCTTACCATATATACCAGAACCAAATAAGTTTCTTTGCGTAACAGAACCCATAACACCTACTTTGTAGTACGAACTATAGCCAACACCTAAAGATAGCATACCTGTCATTTTTTCTTTTACATTAACTTTCATATTCACTTCATCTTTACCAGGAATTTTTTCTGTACTAATTTTAACATCATCAAAAAAATCTGTATTGTAAATTTTTTGTCTTGATTCTTTTATTTTTGATTCTGAATATAAGCTACCCTGATCAAGCCTAATTTCTCTTCTTATTACATTGTCCCATGTTTTATCATTACCAGTTATCTCAATCCTGTGAATATAAACTTTATTGCCTTTGTTAATATCAAATGTAACATCAACTGTATGATTTTGTCTATCTAGAGTCACTATTGGGTTAATATCACAAAACGCA
The DNA here is from genome assembly GCF_900101285.1 of Desulfurella multipotens. Classification (NCBI taxonomy): domain Bacteria; kingdom Pseudomonadati; phylum Campylobacterota; class Desulfurellia; order Desulfurellales; family Desulfurellaceae; genus Desulfurella; species Desulfurella multipotens. The sequence continues at coordinate 96,306 of NZ_FMYU01000004.1, read as the reverse complement.
TACCCTTTGTCTGCATAAGCAGTTGTTAAATTTTCAATATCTTTTCTCAATTGCACACCATTAAATGTTTTATTTACTTTCAATTTCACTATGTTTTCTAATTCTTTTAAGGTAAATGGCTCAATATGTTCAAATTTAAGATTTTTTAGTGTATATTTTGAACCTTCATCAATAGAAATATCTATATCAATATATCCTGTATCAGGCTCTATGTTTATAGTTGGCCCATTTACTTTAACATCAGCGTAACCTTTTGAAAGGTAAAGATCTCTAATTGCTTGTATATCAGCATCAATATCTTGAGGATACAATTTACCAGTATAAAACCAAGGTAAAAACGTTAGTATATAAGGACCATATTTTTCATGATTTTTCATTACATCAAAAATTTCACTTGTTTTAATATGGTGATTGCCAATAATATTAATTTTGTGTATAAATGTTTTTTTACCTTCTCTTATTTGGAAAACGACATCTACGCGATTGCCTACCACAGGTTCTAACTTGTATGAAACATTTGTCAAGTATATGCCTTTAGATGCATAAAAACCAATAATTGCCGCAACACTTTCTTGCAAATTTTTTTTGCTAAGAATTTGATACTCTTTAACTTTACAAACTTTGTATAATTCTTCATCCTTAAACATTTTATTGCCTTCAAATTTTACAAATCTTATTGCTGATTTTTCTTTTACATCAAATGTTAAAATAACTCCACCGGCAACATTTTTTATCTTAGCTGAAACTGTTTCAAAAAAACCTAAATTGTATATATTTTTAATGTCTTCATTAACAGCTTCTAAATTTAGTGGTGTATTGGTTTTTTCTTTAACGACACTTAGAATTGTAGGTTTATCTATTCTTACATTGCCTTCTACATTAATTTCAACGATATTTTGTGCGTATGCAAAATTTATCAAAACAAAAAATATGAACAAAGAGCTAAATATTATTTTCATTGGCTAAAACCCCTTCTGATAAAAAATATGTAATATCACAAAAATTAGCAATTTTTTTGCTATGTGTGGAAATTACTACTGTTGTGTTAAGTGACTGTTGTAAATTTCGCAAAAGCGTCATCAAAAGCATAGCATTATTTTCATCTATATTAGATGTTGGCTCATCTGCAATTATTAGCTTTGGTTTATTTACCAAAGCACGAGCTACAGCAACCCTTTGTTTTTCTCCACCAGACAAATTATAACTCCGTTTGTCAAAAAGTTCTTCACTAATTCCAACTCTCAATAAGAGTTCTCTTGCATAATCTTTTTTTATTATACCATTAATCATAGTGGGAAGCAAAACATTTTCTAACACTGTAAGCTCGTTTATAAGAGAATAAAACTGAAAAACAAAACCAATATAACTATTTCTGAAAATTGCCAGCTTTTTTTTATCAGAAAAAATTACTTTTTCTCCAAAAAACAATACCTCGCCATCATCTGGTTCATCAAGTAAACCAAGAATATGAAGCAATGTTGATTTACCTGATCCAGAAACACCCATAATAGCAACCATCTTACTTTCTTCAACATCAAGATTTACATTGTTTAAAACCAATGTATTGGTTTTTCCGCTTTTAAAAGATTTTTTTATGTTATGAGCACTAATTATCATTGTCTTAAAACCTCAATTACATTCATTTTGGATGCTTTTGATGCAGGATATAGGCTTGCAAGCGTACACAAACCAATAGATACTATAGAAATTATAACTACATATGTAAACGTTATATCAACTGGTATTTTTGTTATATAGTAAACTTGCTTTGGAAGACTAACAATATTATAGTGCTTTAGTAAATAACCAAGAGTCAAACCTAAAAAATCACCAAAAGCAGTACCTATAATACCAAGAATAAGACCCTGTTTTATAAAAATTCTTTTAATATTACTTGCTGTAGCACCAAGCGATACAAGTATTGCTATATCTTTAACTTTTTCCATAACAAGCATTGTAAGAGAGTTCATTATATCAAATGCAGCAACAATTATTATCAAAAGTAAAATTATAGCCATTGCAATTTTTTCTAATTTCAAAGCGGTAAAAAAGTTTTTATTCATTTGAGCCCACGTAACAAAATAATAACTTGCTGGCAAAATATGCTCTAAATATTTACCGACTTTATTTATATCATAAGGGTTATATAAGTTTATAGCTATTGTATTTATTAAATCGTATGTTTGCATTTTTTGCCAGAGTATATTCAAAGGTATATATGAAAAAGCAAGATCATACTCGTACATACCAGAATCAAACACACCTGTAACTGGAATTTCAAAAGAAACAGGTGAAAAACCAATGGCTGTTGGGTTGGAATAAGCAAGCGTAACTCTAACATTTTGACCTACTCTAACGCCAATAGCTTTCATCAATTCTTTGCCGAGTACAATACCTTTGGTGTTTCCTTTAATGTATTTTTCTATGTATGGTTTATCATTAAAATCAACACCATTTAGTATTGATCCACTTGATTGGCCATTTGCACTTATTATACACTGTTCTACAAGCGATGGATAAACATTTGAGACAAGTTTATCTGTTTTTATTGATTTTATAAGGTTATTATCTAAATTAAATGTTCCATTAAAATTTTTTACAATAATATGTGGATTTGCCCCTATAATCTTTGATTCAAGCATTTTATCAAAACCATTCATAATTCCTAAAACTAAAATCAAAGCTCCCACACCAATTGCAATGCTGATAATAGAAAGCAAAGAAGACAAAGAAATAAGTTTCTCTTCTTTTTTCGAACTTATGTACTTTATAGCTAAAAAATTTTCAAAATTGAATTTTTTCATTGAAAAATCATTCGTCTTTTAGCGCATATTTTAAAACTTCTTTCATATCCTTTACAAAATAAAACTTTACATCTTTTATTTTAAGTTGAGATTGGATTTCTGCTACATCTTTTTTATTATCAAATGGCACTATTATTTCTTTAATACCAGCTCTAAGTGCAGCTAAAGTTTTTTCTTTGAGACCACCTATAGGTAAAACTCTTCCAGTAAGTGTAATCTCACCAGTCATTGCAACATCCGATCTTACAGGTTTATTTGTTAAAGCAGAAATTATTGCACATGCAATGGTTATACCTGCACTTGGACCATCTTTAGGTGTTGCACCTTCTGGTACATGTATATGAAAATCATATTTTTCATAAAATTCCTCTTCAAGATTTAACTCTTTATACTGAGCCCTTGCAAAAGAGACAGCAGCTTGAGCAGATTCTTTAAACACGTCTCCAAGTGAACCGGTAAGTATAAGCTTTCCACTACCTTTAACTTTTAGTGCTTCAATAAATAGCACATCACCCCCAACGGGTGTCCAAGCAAGACCGGTAGCAATTCCAACATAATCTCTATCAAGTTTTTCGCTGCTATAAAATCTTGGTATTCCCAAATACTTTTCTAAATTTTTCACATTAATTTCATACAAAGTTGTTTTATCCTTTTTTGGAGACTCCACAATCTGTCTTGCAATTTTTCTCAAAATAGCTGTTATATTTTTTTCTAAATTTCTAACTCCTGCTTCTTTGGAGTAGTTTTCAATTATACTTAAAATAGCTTTATCTGTAAATTTTATGTTATAATCTTTAAGGCCATGATTTTCGATTTGTTTTGGAATAATATATTTTTTTGCAATTTTTAATTTTTCTATAGTAGTATAGCCAGAAAGTCTAACAATCTCCATCCTATCTAAAAGTGGTGCTGGTATTGTATCTGTTGAATTAGCTGTAGTAATAAAAAAAACTTTTGATAAATCAAATGGGACACCAATATAGTGATCTTCAAATTCATAATTTTGCTCTGGATCTAAAACTTCAAGCATAGCACTTGCTGGGTCACCCCTAAAATCGCTACCAAGCTTGTCAATTTCATCTAGCACAAAAACTGGATTGTTTGTACCTGTTTGCTTTAAACCCTGTATAATCCTGCCAGGCAGCGCTCCCACGTAAGTTCTTCTATGCCCTCTAATTTCGGCTTCATCTCTTACACCACCTAACGAAATTCTCCAAAGTTTTCTACCCATTGCCCTTGCAATAGATTTTGCAAGAGAAGTCTTGCCTACACCAGGCGGTCCAACAAAACACAAAATAGGACCTTTCATATCATTTTTTATTTTTTTAACAGCTAAATACTCCAAAATTCTTTTTTTTGCATCCTCTATATCATAGTGATCTTCATTTAGTGCTTTTTCGACAAGTTTTATATCAAGTTTATCTTCAGATGATACACTCCATGGTAAACTGATCATCCAATCCAAATAAGTACGTATAACATTTGCTTCCGCGGAATCGGGGTACATTTTTTCTAGCCTAGAAAGTTGTTTTAAACATTCTTTCTTAGCTTGTTCACTCATATTTGCAGCTTCAATTTTTTGCCTTAACTCTTCTATTTCGTCTGAATCTTCTTTTTCGCCAAGCTCTTTTTTGACAGCTTTTAATTGTTCTTTTAAAAAATATTCCCTTTGAGCCTTTGAAATTTCTTCTCGCGCTTCACGCTGAATTTTAGCCTGCATATCAAGTATCTGTAATTCTCTATTTAAAATACTTACAATTTTTCTGAGTCGTTCTTTAACTGAAAGTATTTCTATTAATTCTTGCATCTGATTAAGTTTTAACTGTAAATTTGCAATTATAATATCAGCAAATTGTTCGCTTTTTTCTATATTATTTGCAATCACTACAATATCATTTGGTATATTTTTATTTAATGCAACGAGTTTTTGAAGCTGATCCTTTATTGTTCTAATTAAAACTTCTACTTCAATTTCTTCTTCGGGTGTTGATGGGAGCTGATCTTGCAATATCGAAATGTGAGCTTCAAAGTAAGGACTATCGCTTATTGTTTTTGTATAGTTAACAATAGAAGCTTTTCTTAAACCTTGAACAAGTATTTTAACTCTCCCATCTGGCATTTTTAGCATTCTTAAAATTAAACATACTGTACCAACAGTATTGATTTGGTCTGGTGTTGGTTCATTTACTTCAAAATTTTTTTGGCTTACAACAAAAATTATTCTATCTTTTGACAAAGCTTCATCTATTGCCTTTATAGAAAATTCTCTACCTACAAGCAGTGGCGTTACCATATAAGGGAAAACAACCATATCTCTAAGAGGTACAACAGGCAAAATATTAGGTATTTCTATATCTTGGTTAAATACATTTTCGTTAGTGTCGCTCATAAATTAAAACCTCTCTAAAATAATCTCTAATACTCCATTATTGTAATTAACTTTACTTATACTTTTGAAATGAAACGGTAAGTCTATGTATTTTTTAAAATAACCAAATATACGTTCTGCAACCATGTATGTAGCGTTATTTTTTTCTCTTTTTTTCTTTATACCAGAAACAATTAAAGACATACTATTTTTTTCTATAACCAAGCTATCTACTTCTAAATCAGGTATCTCAAGTTCAATGTATACTTTGCCATTTTCTTCATAAATATCAGCTAAAATTGAATCAGAGCTAGCATTTTTTTGTAAAACAAAAAATTGGGCCAAAATAATAACTTTGTTGGGATTCATTTGCCTGCCTTATTTAACTCCTTTTCAAATCGGATAACATACTTGCTATTTGGATACTTCTTTTTTAACTCATCAAAAAAATTTAAAGCTTGCTGTTTCTTGCCTAAGTGATCATAAACAGATGCCAGTAAATATAACATTTCATCATTAAAATTTAGATCAGAAAAATGCTTTGCCATATAGTTAAGTTCAATTTCAGCTGCTCGATATTTTCCTAAATCATAATAAAACTTTGTAATATACAATTGGTGCATATAAAGCTGTTTTACACATTCAGTTAAATGATCATAAACTTGGTCCTTATATGGGTTGTTTGGATATTTATCAAGCAATATGAGAAAATTTTCTATTGCATTTTTTGTAGGTGTTTGATCAAGCTTATATCCGTTCATCATTTTATAATAACTCATTGCAATTTTATATTGAGCAAACATAGCATCTTTTGTATTTGGATATAATTCTATAAATTTCTTATATTCATCGATTGCCAAAAGATAATCACCTTCACTATAATACACATCCCCTAAAATAAGACTTGCTTTTTTTCCATAAATACTACCTGGGTGTTGTTGATTTATCATGGATAAACTGTGTTCAGCTTCTTTGTAGTTATGATTTATGTAATATTGAACGCCTTCGTTGTACCATTCATAAGCACTTTTTTCAGGTTCAGTTTTTACTAACTCTTTAGATGTTGAACAACTTGAAATAAAAAAAACTACCAAAGCCAGCGCACTGTAAATAATGGTTTTTTTCATATTAATAACCTATTTTTGTATCAAGTGCTAAAATCATAAATTTATCTCCTTTACGACTATAGTATCGAATTTCAAATCACTTGATAATTCATTTAATTTCTTTATGATAATGTCTTTTATGTTTTCTATTTCCTGATGCCATATTGAATTACAAACACCTAAAGTTAAAGTACCTTCTTTATAATTAAGAACACAAACACTGTTTTCATCAAAATTAAGTTGTCTGAAAATATCTTTTGCTTTAACTATATACACAGCTCTTTCTAAACCTAGATCTTTTAATAGATCAAAAGTAGCTGTGGATATATCAACCAAAGCCATTTTTTTTATGCGTTTTGCGTTTGCTTAACATCATTTTTTATCATTATAACAAAATCATGTTCATTTTTCTTAAGTACATTTTCTATATAAGCACCAAGCTGTGATAATTTTTGGGCAATTTTAGATATATAATCGTATTCATTAACATAAGCAAGCACATATTTACCCTTTTGGGCACTTTTTATTGTTCCATCTAATATACTATAAGCCTCATTTTCACTTTTACCCCTTAAATCCAACTCTTTTGCTATATCAAAGCTATCACTTTTGCCGTCCATAAAACCTCCTATTTTTTAGCATATTTTTTCTGGAACTTGTCTACTCTTCCACCTTCATCAACAATTTTTTCTTTACCAGTAAAAAATGGATGACACTTATTGCATATTTGAACCTTAAGATTCTTAATTGTTGAACGCACTTCTACTTTATTTCCACATGCACATTCTATCGTGGTTAGCTCATACTTTGGATGAATATCTTTTTTCATTTACTACCTCCCTTTTGCTAACGTTAAATTATCATAAATCAAGCTTTTTATCAAGTGCCAATATCCCTTTTGTATATATAATCTTTTATTGTCTGGTTTAGTCTTTTAAGTTCATTTCTTATGGATAAAAGCACTATAGGTAGTGCTACCCACATTACAATACTAACGCTTAAAAATACAATTATTATTACAAAAAAAACATCATAGATAGTTGAAGTAAAAGACTTACTTAATATAGAAATCATTTTTCACCCACCAACACACTAAAACCACCTTCACCATAACCTTCTTTGGGTTCTTGAATAAGATCTATTTTGCTATAATCACCAAAAAGTACCTGATAGGCTTGTTTAAAAACAAACCCCGCCTTTTCAAATAAATCTAAAATTTCCTTTGATGAAAAAAACCTCGCATACTTATAAAAAACACTATTTTCCTTTTTTTTCAAATAGACCTTACCAAGTGGCGTATCTGCATCCACAATACCTACTATAATTTGCCCTTTTGGTTTTAAAATCCTATAACATTCCTTAAGACTCTTTAGTGGATCGTTTACAAAACAAATTGTAACTGCCATTAAAGCAAAATCAAAACTATTATTATCAATCGGTAAATTTTCAGCAACACCAAATATTACATCAATACCATTTCGTTTTGCAATTTCACCCATTTTTCTTGAGGGTTCAACACCTACTTTGATACCAAGCGGAACCGCAAACTTTCCGCTTCCAACACCAATCTCAATACCTTCGCCATGCAGAGGCAATGCTTTTTTTAGTGCTTCTATTTCGGATAAGTAAACATACTTATTTTTTTCAAACCAATCTTCGTACTCTTGTGTATTTTCATCAAAAACCTTTATTTTATTTGAATAATCCTCAAAATAATTTAAAGCTTCATCAATATTTAAAAAATCTAAAAATATGTAATCGAATTTTTTATCTTTGATAATGTTTCTAAATTGGTCCGAAGCATTTCTACCTATCAAAACGTAATCTTTTAGCTCACTCAAATTCAGTGCGCAATCTTGTATTTTTTTTCTTTCATTTTTACCTCTAACTATCAAATAAAATGGAGAATCTTCAAAATTACCTTCAAATAAGTTACCTTTTTCATTAATTGCTATGACAGCTTTTTTCATTTTTATCCCCCTTTTTAATTTATTATATTCATAAAGTACTCAAAACTCAAGAAATTTTAGAATTTTACTTGCAAAAAAAAAGCTTTTTTGTAAAATTGATTTTGATAATGAGCTTGCCATGCTTTATTGGAAAATTTTCAGATGGCTACTTAATTATAGATGGGCAAGAATACCATCATGCAATAAATGTCAAAAGATTAAAGATTAATGATAAAATTGAAGTTAATGACTTGAATGGCAATTATTTTGTAGCAACAATCAACAAAATTGAAAAAAAATACTTAACAGCAGTAATTAATAATAAAGTTAAAAAAAATATTCCTAAAGCAAGCATAGTGCTTTACCAGTGTTTGCCAAATAAATTATCAAAAATCGATGAGTTAATAGAACCAATATCTCAACTTAATACAACAATATTTATACCAACTATATCCCAATATTGCGCTTTGAAACCTAAAGACATTGAATCTAAAATTGCCAAATGGGAAAAAATTGCAATCCAGTCTATTAAACAATGTAAACGACTTTTCCCAGTTAATATTGATAAACCTCAATACTTATTTAATATTAACCCACAAGAACAAATAAAAATAGTCTTTTATGAAAACGAAAAATCTATGACACTCAAGAATTTGGAAATTAAAAAATTTGACAGCATAGCAATTTTAATAGGTCCAGAAGGTGGATTAAGCGAAAAAGAGATAATTTACCTACAAAAAAAGGGTTTTAAAACTCTAAGTTTAGCAACAAATATATTAAAAACCGAAGTTGCAACCATTACAGCGCTATCTCAAATAGAGTTAATGCTTAGATAGTTTTCCATCCATCTAAAACCAAGTATTTAAACCCAAGAATTTTATTAAGCTTTATTGTGAAATTTTCACTGTCTCCTACAAATTTATCTATATAAACATCTACGCCGTCAATATTGACCAAGATATACTTATCAGGGTTAAGGGGTAAACCGATTGACACTTCAGGAATTGTTTTTACATCTATACAGGTATTTGCAACATCATGGTAGGTAATGCTGACTTTACCACCTTTTTTTAAAATGTAGTCTCTTGCTGAAGCGTCAATCTTCATTTAAACCCATTAAAATTAAGTTTTTTCTATTTCTACATCAGCTGCAAATGGCTGATAAGATTCCTTTTTAATTAGCCAATTATACCATTTAATAAATGAATCTACAATTATGCCGATTGCTGTTAGCATAATCATAATTGTCAATACAACAAGTAAAATTTTTCCCTTTGGCAAAAAATTGCCTACGATATTCAAATAAGAAGCGTATAATGTAGTCACAGATACAAAAGCAAATGGTATAAATGTAATCCATGCATATTGGGCTCTGCCTAACTTTATAATAACAGTCGTGCCAATAGCCAATGCAAGAGAAGCAAGTAATTGATTGGATGTTCCAAAAAGTGGCCATATAGTAGATATATCACCACCATAAACTAAATATCCCCAGGTAAATGATATTAATGCGCTCGTTATAATTATTCCTGGCCACCAGTTCTTATCTTTAAATGGCGCATATATACCGCCAAATGCTTCTTGTAATAAATACCTTCCAACACGTGTTCCTGCATCAACTGTTGTTAATATAAACATCGCTTCAAACAAAATTATAAAATGATACATATAGGACATCAAGCTATCAAGCCAAGGTATTTTTGAAAATATAAATGCCATACCTACAGCAAGCGAAACCGCGCCTCCTGGTCTGCCTGCTACATTTTCACCTACCATTGCAGACAAGTTTGCTAAATCAACTGGATGCATGCCAAGTTTTGCAAAAACAGCAGGTGGTACATTAATAGCAAAGTAATCCGCAGGAATAAGGCTTGTTGCTGCAATTAGAGCCATGATTGCAACAAAACCTTCTGCAAGCATTGCACCATATCCAATTGGCAATATGTCTTTTTCGTTTTCTATCATTTTTGGCGTTGTACCAGATGACACAAGGGCATGAAACCCAGATAATGCCCCACATGCAATTGTTATAAACACAAACGGCCAAACCTTACCAGGAACAATTGGTCCACCACCATGAATAAACTGTGTCAAAGCTGGCATTTTTAAAGTTGGGTTTACGATAATTACACCAATAGCCAATAAAAGCATAACCCCAAGCTTCATATAAGTACTCAAATAATCCCTTGGGACAAGCAATATCCAAACAGGCAATACAGCTGCAATAAAGCCATATGTTGCAATAATAACAGTCATCTGTTTTTTACTAAACGTTAGCGCACTTGCAAAACTGCTGTGTTGAATGAAAGGGCCAACCACAACGCTGATAATCAACAATGCTACACCTATAATCGTAGCTTCCATAACCTTACCAGGTCTAAACCATTTCATATAAGCACCCATTAATATTGCAATAGGAATTGTCGCTCCTACTGTAAAAGTACCCCACGGACTCTTAAATAAAGCATTAACCACTACTAAAGCAAGTCCGGCCAAAGCTGTAATAATGATAAATATAACTGCAATTGCTGTTAAAATACCACTAAATGTACCGATTTCTTTTTTTGCAATTTCAATTAGAGATAAACCATTATGCCTAACTGACGCAAATAAAATAACCATATCATGTACTGCGCCAGCCAAAACTGCACCTATCAAAATCCATAAAGCACCAGGCAAATACCCAAATTGAGCTGCAAGCACAGGACCTACAAGTGGACCTGCTCCAGCTATAGCTGCAAACTGATGCCCAAACAATACCCACCTGTTTGTGGGGACATAATCATAGCCGTTTTCTAGCCTATACGCTGGTGTCTTACGGTGTGGATCTGTTATTAATACCTTTGAAGCAATAAATGCACCGTAAAATCGATAAGCCAATGCGTATAATGCCACAGCTGCCACAACCAAAGCAATAGCACTCATACAAACCCCCTTTTTAAATTTACTAAATTATAAATTAAAATATCTATTACGTTTTTACAATATTTTTGCCACAAAAAGAAGATTTTTGAAGATAAAAAGAAATTGTGTAGGATTAAAAAGAAAAAAGCAACCCATGTATGTACATATTGGGTTGCTAATAAAAATTAAGCAAGTTCTTCAAATGTTTTGTAGATATTATCAAATGCAGCAGAAAGCCATTCTTTAGCATCGTCTATATACGATAAAACAACATCAGTATTATTTTGATTATCACTAAAATAGCTTTTTGATACTAAATATGCAATTGTTGCAAGTAAAGCAGAATTAACAAACTTAAATTTTTTAAATAATAATTTTTGCAAAATAGATGCACCAAGCAAAGTAGCACCTGCAATATAGATAGATTTTGAATTTGTATCTTCTTGTTGAATTAAATCAATTGGCGCTACATAAAGACCATACTCTGTCAGGCTTTGTGCTCTTTCTAATATTGTTTTTTTCTTGTATTCGTCGATCTGCTTTGAATCAATTAAAGATTTTAACTCCAAAAACATTAGATTTAAATTATTTTTGCCCCACTGATTAATTTCATTTCTAATTTCTTCTAGTAATTGACTTGTTAATGGTTGTTGTTTTACTTTTGCTTTTAAAGATACTATAAAATCATCAAGTTTATTTTTATATACGTCAAATATTTCTTTCATTTAAAATTTCCTCCTTGATCTCTGAGTTAGGTGAAACCTCTTTAAAAATTTGACTTTCAAATCTGTAAAACTTACAATTTCTGTCATTCATACAATCATCATACATTGAAGCTTTTCTGCACACCTCCTTTAAAAATGTTTTTTTATCAAAACCCCACTGAGTAGCAACCTGAGGCAGCAGTAATCCGCTTTTACCATACAAATCGCACACCACAAGCAAACCATCCCTACCAATCTCAATTTGCTCCTCATAGGGCTTATTTTGGTCAAGTGGTATCATGGGCGAAAGTATTGTAACCTCAAAAATTATATCATCCAACTCCTCTTTTTTCACACACTCAAACCTTGGATCTTCGCACGCAGCTTTTATACTTGCTGAAATACACAACTTAATCAACGAGTTAAACGCATAAGGATACCCAATACAACCTCTTAAGTTTTCATTAGGAAATGTTGATAGAGTAACAAATACACCCATGTTTTTATCAAGTTTTGGAGGATAATTTTGTGGGAGAGGTGGGTATTTATTGGAACTTAAAAAGTACTCAACCGATTGCCTTGCCAATTTAACTAAAAACTTGCCTTCCTCTAAGCTAAAATTTAAGACGCTGTTCATTTATTACCTCTTGACAACGTTTACATAGATGATTCTCGTTTTTTGAAACACTTTCATCAAACTTCCAACACCTATCACACTTTTCACCAATTGCTTTTGTTACCTTTACGATTAAACCCAAAGTTTCATCTGTATAATCTACAAGTGCATTATCAACGCTTTTACAAAAAACATGAGATACTATAAAAATATCGGCTAAATTTATTCTTTCATCAAACAAAATACTATTTACTAAAGAATTATTTGAATTTAAATATACATCTGCTTCTAGTGAATTTCCTATATATTTTTGTTCTCTTGCTAATTCTAGAGCTTTTAGTACAGAAAGTCGTATTTTGCTAATTAAACTCCATTTTTCTCTTAAAGGTTCATTTTTATATTTGTCAATTGTAGGCACAAAATATTCCATATGAACACTTTCTTTTTCAGGTTTATTTAGTTGATAGGCTTCTTCGGCTGTAAAGGACAATATAGGTGCTAAAAACTTTATCAGTACATCTAACACTTCTTTCATTGCTGTTTGAGCAGATAATCTTTTTTTAGAATTTAAACTATCGCAATACAATGTATCTTTTAAAATATCCAAATAAAAAGAGCTCAATGTATTAATACAAAAATTTGTAACATTTTGGTAAATCAAATGGAATTCGTAGTTTTCATATGCTTTAAATAATTTTTCTTTTAAATTTTCTAGTTCAGCCAATATCCATTTATCAATTTCTTCTAAATCTTCGTATTTTAAACTGCGCTCTTTATAAAAATCACTTAGGTTTCCCAATAAAAATCTAATTGTATTGCGGATTTTCCTATAACCTTCAATTAAGCGAGTCATTATTTCATTTGAAAGTTTTATATCTTCACGATAATCAGTAGCACAAGCCCAGAGTCTCAAAATATCAGCACCATATTTTTCAATTATGCTTTGAGGTGCAATTACATTGCCCAGCGATTTACTCATTTTTCGCCCTTTCGCATCTACTACAAAACCATGTGTCAAAACACTTTTATATGGAGCTTTGCCAAGTGTGCCTACAGATTCTAAAAGAGATGAATGAAACCAGCCTCTGTGCTGATCTGAACCTTCCAGATACATATCGGCAGGCCATTTTATTTTATTGTAAAGCACTGCTTTGTGAGAAACACCAGAGTCAAACCATACATCAAGTATATCTTCAACTTTCTCAAAATCTTGGCTGCCACACTCACATTTATAATCTTTTGGCAAAAAATATACATTATCTTTTTCAAACCATACATCTGCGCCAAATTGTTCAATACTTTTTGCTGTAAAATCTAGTATTTCTTTATCTTTAACTATTCTGCCACATTTTTTACATCTAAATAAAGCAATAGGCACACCCCAGGCACGTTGCCTTGAAATGCACCAATCTGGCCTGTTTTCTACCATCGCATAAATCCTATTTTGGCCAGATTTTGGTATCCATTGAACTTTTTTTATTTCTTCCAAAGCTTTTGATCTTAAATCATTTTTTTCCAGTGATATAAACCATTGTTTTGTGGCTTTAAATATTACGGGTTTTTTACATCGCCAACAATGCGGGTAAGAGTGAACAATTTCTTCTTCTTTTAGCAGCATACCGTTTTTCTTTAGTAATTCTATAATTTTTTCATTGGCTTTAAATACGTGTTCGCCAGCAAAATATTGAACATCTTGTGTAAACCTACCATCTTCATCAACAGGTGAGTAAATACTTAAATTATATTTAAGACCTACTTCATAATCTTCTTCACCATGACCTGGAGCTGTATGAACTAAACCTGTACCCACCTCTAAATTTACATACTCAGATAGAATCATTTTTGATATTCTATCATAAAATGGATGTGCAAGCTCATACCCTTCTAAATCTTTGCCTTTTGTTTCTTTTATAATCTGTGCATCTTTTATTTCAAATTTTTCCATTAATTTATCGCATAATTCTTTGGCAACAAGCAATACTTCCCTTTCTTTTACTTGTACAAATACATAATCAATATCTGGACCAACAGCCACGGCTAAGTTTGCTGGCAAAGTCCAGGGAGTAGTTGTCCAAATAACTGCACTTACTGCTTTGCCCAAAAACTTTTTATCTTCTGATCCTAAATCGCTTATAAAATCAAATTTAACATATATAGAAATAGATTTATCTTCTTCATATTCAATTTCTGCTAAAGCAAGTGAGGTTTTGCAAGACATACACCAATGAACTGGTTTTTTGCTTTCATACACGTAACCATTATTTAGAAACTCTAAAAATTCCTTATAAATTGTAGCTTCATAATCATAACTCATTGTTAAATAAGGTTTATCCCACTGACCCAATACACCGAGTCTTTTAAATTCCTGCTTTTGAATATCTATAAATTTTGTCGCATAATCTCTGCAAGCTTTTCTTGTTTTTGCTTTATCCATCACGCCATATTCTTTTTCTACATTATGTTCTATTGGTAAACCATGACAATCCCAGCCAGGTACATATGGTGAACTGTAACCCATCATAGTTTTGCTTTTTATAACCATATCTTTAAGTATTTTATTTAATGCAGTACCCATATGTATATGCCCATTTGCATAAGGCGGTCCATCATGTAAAACAAACATATTACTATTTTTTCTTGATTCCAAAATTTTATTATATATATCTTTATCTTCCCAAAATTTTAAAATTTCTAATTCTTTAATAGGCAAATTTGCTTTCATTGGAAAAGCAGTTTCTGGCAAATTCAGCGTATTTTTATAGTCCATTTTCTTTCCCCCTAATAGCAGCTTTAAATTTATCTTTTAAACTTAAAAATATCTCATTGATAAGTTTTTCTATATCTTCATCTGAAAGTGTTTTCTCCTGGGAATATAACTCTATTCTAAAATTTAGACTCTTTTTGTTTGCCATATCGTACACATCAATAAGATTTACTTTATAAACAAATTCAAAATTACTGATAGTACTTTTTATTTCATCTACACGTTCACTTTTATCAACCACAATATTTAAATCTCTAACAACTATCGGGAATTTTGGTAAAGACTTATAATGAAAACTCTTAAATCTATCAAAACTATCAATTAAGATCTCTCCATATAAAACACCTGATTTTAAAAACTTAATCTCAAAAATATCATAAACATTTGGGTGAATTTCTCCAAAAAAACCAATATAATTTCCATTGTTATAGACAGCTAAAGTTTTTTTGGGATGCATAAATGCAAGCTCTTGATTTTTAAATTCTATATTACACTCAAATAAACCAAATATTGCCTCAAATAATCCTTTTATATCATAAAAGTCAAATAAATTTTTTTGCGTATACCAATTTATTGGTTTAAATCCATGCAATATTATGCCAAGTGCATTACTTTCATTTTCCAAATCAAAAATTTTACCAATTTCAAATAAAGCAACGGATTTTATATTGTGATTTAAATTAAAAACTAAATTTTCCATTAAGCCTAAAAATAGCGTATTTCTCATGCAGTTTTGTTCTTGTGTTAGTGGGTTTTTTAAATACAATAGATTACTTGAATTGGTAAGTTTTGATAGTAAATGACCATCAATAAATGAATAATTTATAGCTTCAAATAAACCATTTGATTTTAACAATAGCCTAATTGAGTCTTTTTTATCTTTAACAGGCTCACAGTTTATACTCATACAAGGCTTTGTAGAAGGCAGTTTATCGTAGCCATCAATTCTAGCTATCTCTTCTGCAATATCTTCCATATTTTCGATATCAATACGATAAGTGGGGACAATAGCAACCAAATTCGAAGGTGTTTCTTTAATTTCAAAACCTATTTGATAAAACTTTTTCTTTTCATATTTTGAACCTAAAAAATTATTTATTTCATCAACAGTAAATGTTACTTCTATGGGTGCTTTTTTGGTAATATTTTTTGTGATGCCGACTACTTCAGCATTAGCATATTGCTTTAATAAATCTATAGCAAAATACGTTGCATATTCATTTAAATTTGGATCAATGCCTCGTTCAAACCTATAAGAGCTCTCAGAAGATAACTTTAGTTTTTTTGATGTTTTTCTTATGCGTTCTGGAACAAAATAAGCACATTCAAGAATTATGTTAGTTGTATTTTCATCTATTTGACTATCCCTGCCACCCATTATACCAGCTATTGCAATAGCTTTTTTATCATCAGATATGACAAGATCATCTTCAAGTTCATACTCCACATCATTTAAAGCTACAATGCGCTCTTTTTTAAAAGCATTTCTAACAATAATCTTATTTCCAATTTTATCTTTATCAAAAGCATGCATCGGCTGACCTAAAGCCAACATGCAATAATTTGTAATGTCAACTACATTATTTATGGGCCTTACACCACACTTTATAAGCTTTTGTCTTATATCAAAACATGAAGATGTTATGTTAACTTTCAAATTACTTGCAATGTAACTTGGACAATCTTTATCCAAAATCACACTAAATTTATTATCTTCTTTAATTATCTGGCATTCTTTTAATTTTATTGGTTTATTGTAATAAATGGATACTTCTCTTGCTATACCCAAAATACTTAAGCAATCAGCCCTATTTGGCGTAATACTTATGTCAAAAATAAAATCGTTAAATACTTCCAAGTCTTTAAGTTTTGTGCCAACCTCAAATGAACTATCAAGGACAAATACATTGTTTGAAGTTTCTTCTAAACCAAGCTCACTTGCTGATAGCAAAAAGCCTTCAGAAATGTATTTCCCAAATTTCTTTTCTTTTACTATACCATTAAAATTAGTACCTGCTTGTGCAACGCCAACTTTATCACCGATATCTAAATGATAATCACTTGTTACAATAGAAAGTTGTTTTTTTCCAATATCAACAACTAAAAGGTAAAGATTGTTTGGCAAAGGTTGCCTGGATAAAATTTTTCCTACAATACTATCAAAACATGCATCTTGTGTATTAATGATAGATTCTACTTCTAAACCAGATAACGTAAATTTTTCTGCTAATTCAAAAGAACTAACAGGTATATCTACAAATTCTTTTAACCAATTATACGATACTTTCATACTAAACCTTTTGGATAAAATGAATTACTAAATTGTTCCAAAAACCTTAAATCATTTTCAAACATCAGCCTTATGTTATCAATTCCATACTTTAACATTGCAAATCTTTCAACACCAAGGCCAAATGCAAAGCCTCTAAAACCCTCGTACCCTACATTTTTTAATACATTTCTATGAACCATGCCGCAACCTAGTACTTCTAAATAGCCAGTATTTGTACACACCCTGCAACCTTTACCACCACAAATAACACAGCCAATATCAACTTCAGCTGAGGGTTCTGTAAATGGGAAATAGCTTGGCCTGAATCTCACTTTAGTTTTACCAAAAAATTCATTTAAAAAAGCCTCCAGTACACCTTTTAAGTCGGAAAATCTTATATTTTTATCTACAGCTAAACCTTCAATCTGATGAAACATTGGTGAGTGTGTTAAATCCGAATCACGCCTGTAAACTCTACCTGGAGCTATAAACATCAATGGTGGCTTTTTTTTAAGCATTGTTCTAACCTGGACACCACTTGTTTGTGTGCGCAAAAGTCTATTTTCATCAATGTAAAAGGTATCCTGCATATCACGTGCAGGATGGTTTTTTGGTATATTTAACAACTCAAAATTATATAAATCAAGTTCAACTTCTGGTCCATCTTCTACGCCAAAACCCATTGATAAGAAAATATCAGATATTTCTTTTATCACAAGGTTAACTGGGTGAATACTACCAATATTTGGACTTTTACCATCCAAAAACAAATCAATTTCTTGAATTAATTCTTGTTGTTTTTTTGCATTTTTTATATCTTGAAGTTTACTTTCAATTTTTCGCGTAACAATTTCTTTTAATTCATTTAAAACTCTGCCCTCTTTTATTCTATCTTCTTGTGATAAACTAACCAATTGTTTAAATAAATTGGTTATAAGACCGTTTTTACCTAAAAAAAAGCTTCTTATTTGCTTTATATCTTCTTGTGTCTTGGCTTTCTCAAGTTTTTCATCAAGCTGATTTAATACATCATGCAAATTTGCCTCCTGCAATTAAATAACTTTATGTTCTAACTTTATCCAAAAGCGCTTTAAAGTTCTCAGGATTATTAATAGCAAGCTCACTTAGCATTTTTCTGTTTAGCAATATATTTTTTTGCTTTAAAAGATTTATAAATTGGCTGTAAGTTAAACCATTTTCACGCACTGCTGCATTAATTCTTGCAATCCATAGTCTTCTGAATTGTCTTTTGCGTTCTTTCCTTCCTACATAAGCATTAGCTAAAGCTCTTCTTACTGATTCTTCAGCATTTTTAAATGTAGAATGTCTTCTTTGATAGAAACCTTTTGCTAATTTTAAAATTTTCTTATGTCTTCTTCTTCTTACAATACCAGTTTTTACCCTCAATTTAAACCTCCAAGCATCTTTTTGAGATTGTTAGCAATTGTGCCTTTCAAAATTCGAGCCTGTCCTAGTCTCCTTTTTCTTTTTGAAGATTTGTGCGCAAGTAAATGACTTTTATTGGCTCTTCTTGTTTTTAAAAATCCATTAGCTGTTACTTTAACTCTTTTTGCTGCAGATTTTTTAGTTTTAAACTTCATTAAAATATCCTCCAATTATTTTTTTGGTATAAAAGATACAGTTAACCTTCTTCCTTCGAATGTTTCTTTACCTTCCGGGACTGCATAATTTTCTAAATCATTTTTAATCCTATCAGATAAAACAAAAAACAAATTTTTCTTTTCAATTTCCCTGCCTTTAAAAAATATACTAAATTTTACCTTATCACCATTTTTTAAAAATTCAATTGCATTGTTAAGTTTTACTTTGTAATCATTTTCTGCAATATTGAGCCTCATTTTCAGCTCTTTAACTTTCATTATTTTTTGTTTTTTCTTGCTTTTTTCTTCTTTTTTTTGCTTATCATACTTGAATTTTCCATAATCCATTATTTTGCAAACTATTGGATCCGCATTTGGCGCAATTGCAACCAAATCCAAATCAGCAGCGTGAGCTTTTTCCAAAGCTTCTTTAAGGCTTACTATACCAAGTTGTTTGCCGTCTTGATCAATTAGCCTTACTTTGTCAGCTCTAATCTGGTCATTAATTGGTGGCAGGTCACTTTTGGAAACTATAAAACACCCCCTGATTCATTCTTAATCTTTGTAATAAATTCATCAATACTAAATAGACCCAAATCTCCTTCTTTTCTTTTTCTAACCGAAACCCCATTTTTTTCACTTTCTTTTTGGCCTACAACAAGTATATATGGTATTTTTTCTAGCTCAGCGTAACGGATTTTCTTGCTTATGGTTTCGTTTCTTTTTTCTATATCAACTCTAATTTCGGCTTTTTTTAGTTGCTCATACACATCATTTGCATAATTGTCAAATTTTTCAGAAACAGGAATTACTCTTGCCTGAATAGGTGCCAACCACAAAGGAAAATCACCTGCATAATTTTCTATCAACACAGCAATAAAACGCTCTATCGAGCCAAGTATGACCCTATGTACCATAACAGGTCTTTTTGGTAAACCATCTTTATCGATGTATTCTAAATTAAACCTCTCTGGTAATGTAAAATCACACTGAATGGTAGCGCACTGCCATTTTCTGCCAATTGCATCTTTTAGTTTAACATCAATTTTAGGTCCATAAAAAGCGCCATCGCCTTCGTTTATCTGATATGGCCTTTTTGTATTTTCTAAAGCATTAATTAGCGCATTTGTTGCATTTTCCCAATCTTCATCAGTGCCAATTGATTTTTCAGGCCTCGTTGATATTTCCATCTCGTAATCAAATTTAAATATGTCCATGGCATATTTTACAAAATCCAAAACACCTATAATTTCGTCATTTAGTTGTTCTTTTGTACAAAAAATATGCGCATCATCTTGCGTAAATTCTCTAACCCTAAGAAGACCATGCAACACGCCACTTTTTTCATGTCTGTGAACCACCCCAAGCTCAAAAAATCTTTTTGGCAATTCTCTGTAGGACCTTAAACGAGATTTGTAAACCTGGATATGGCCAAGACAGTTCATAGGCTTTATACCAAAAGAAACATTTTCAATTTCTGTAAAATACATATTTTCTCTGTAATTATCATAATGACCGCTAACTTTCCATAATTGAGTTTTTAGTAATTCTGGACCTCTAACAAATTCATATCCTCTTTTTAAGTGCTCTTTTTTCTCAAATGTTTCAATAATCTCTCTAAGCATTGCACCTTTTGGGTGCCAAATAACAAAACCAGCTCCTACGTCATCATTTATACTAAATAAATCAAGTTCTTTCCCTAACTTTCTGTGGTCTCTCTTTTTAACTTCTTCTAAAAAATTTAAATAATTGTCCAGATCTTCTTTTGTTGCAAATGCTGTACCGTATATACGCTGCATACTTGGACGAGTTTCGTCACCCCTAAAATAAGCGCTTGCAACGCTTAAAAGTTTAAAATGCTTTAAATAATTAGTTGATGGTATATGTGGCCCCCTGCAAAAATCAACGAAATCACCTTGCTGATACAAGCTTACCTGTTCATCTGGTATACTTTCTATAATCTCTACTTTGTACTCATCGCCTTTTTCTTTAAAAAGTCTTAAAGCTTCTTTTTTTGATACATTTGTGCGAACAAATGGATAATTAGCTGCTGTAATTTTTTTCATCTGCACTTCAATAGCTTTTAAATCATCTTGTGTTAGAGGCCTACCAATATCAACATCATAATAAAATCCATTTTCTATTGCAGGACCTATAGCAAACTTTGCATTTTTAAATAGTGTTTGAATAGCTTGAGCCATAATATGAGCTGCAGAATGCCGAAGAATTTCCAAACCTTCTTTTGAATCTATATCTATAAATTCCACATCGCTTTCTTTATCTAAAGTAAAATTTAAATCAACAATTTTGGCATCAACTTTTGCTGCTATAACATTTTTTAACTTATGCGCTTTAACATAATCAAACAAATTTACACCTTTTCCTATTCGCATTTTAACCTCTATATGGTGGGCGCAGGTGGTTTCGAACCACCGACCACTTGCGCGTCAAGCAAGTACTCTTCCCCTGAGCTATGCGCCCAATTGAGACTATTCATAGCATTTTATTTAAAAAATGTCAATTTACTTTTATCTGTGGCAAATCTTTTAACGCTTTTTCAATTAACTCATCTGAAAATTCAGCATCTTGCATACTTCCAGATAAGTAATTGTCATAGGCTGCCATATCAAAATGGCCATGACCGCTAAAACAGATTAAAATATTTTTTTGCTTTTGCTCTTCTTTGGCTATAATTGCTTCATTTATAGCAGCTTTTATTGCATGGGCTGTCTCTGGTGCTGGAATAATGCCTTCCGTTTTAGCAAAAAGTACTGCTGCTTCAAATACTTCCGTTTGTTTAAGTGTTGTAGCTTCAATTAGACCATCTTTGTAAAGCCTGCTAATAATAGGCGAGTCTCCATGATAACGAAGCCCACCAGCATGTATGGAAGGCGGCATAAAATTATGACCTAAAGTGTACATAAACAAAAGTGGTGTCATTTTTGCAGAATCTGCAAAATCGTAAGTATAAACACCTTTTGTAAGCGTAGGACAACTTTGTGGTTCTACTGCAACTACCCTAACTTGTTTACCATTAATTTTGTCTCTAATAAAAGGCAAAGCAATACCACCTAAATTGCTTCCACCGCCGCAGGGCGCAAGTATCACATCTGGATACTCACCAATGAGTTCAAATTGTCTTTTTGCTTCCAAACCAATAATAGTTTGATGAAGCAATACATGATTTAAAACGCTTCCAAGACTGTAATGCGTATTTGGGTTTTCAAGGGCTGCTTCAATTGCTTCACTTATGGCTATACCCAAAGACCCATTGTTATGTGGATCTTTTTCTAAAATTTTTCTACCTATATTCGTTGTGTTTGAAGGTGATGGATATATCGTAGCACCCCATACATTTATCATTGATTTTCTGTATGGTTTTTGCTCATAGCTAACCTTTACCATATAAACTTTTACATTTAAACCAAACATACTGCCAGCAAAAGCCAGTGCGCTTCCCCATTGGCCTGCTCCAGTTTCTGTAGTCAAAGACAATATACCTTCTTTCTTATTGTAATACGCCTGCGCTATAGCTGTATTTGGTTTATGAGAGCCAGCAGGAGAAACTGATTCGTTTTTGTAATAAATTTTAGCTGGTGTATTCAATGCTTTTTCTAAATTATAAGCTCTAACCAAAGGCGTTGGTCTATATATTGCATAAATTTCTCTAATTTCTTGAGGTATTTCTATCTCACTTTTGTTGCTTAATTCTTGTTCAATCAGCTCTTTTGCAAATAAACGCTCCAGATCCTGCGGATTTAAAGGTTGATTTGTGGCTGGATTCAAAGGCGGTTCTATTTTGTTTGGTAAATCTGGCAATACATTATACCAATATTTTGGCATATCCGATTCATTAAGCAAAATTTTTTTTACTTCCATTATCTACTCCTTAATAATTTTATAACAAATTTATAACACTATTGATAAAAAATTTCAACAATAAAAATATTGACTAACCAAAAAAATACCTTCTCGTAAACATTGAACTATTTAAAACATAGACATGTTTTTTTGGATCTACTTGCTTTATATAATTGAGTTCTTTCAATGTTTTTATGTGTTTGTATACAATTACTTTTGATAAACCCAAATCTTCTGCAATAATTTCTGGATCGCCTTTAATTTGCCAATTATCTGTAGGTATCTTTGAGGCTTCATTAAAAAACCACCATAATGTATTTAATGCTCCCCCTAATTCTTTTTCTTTTATATCTTTTAATATTTGAATAATGGTCGATTTTGGTATATCAATATAAATAGTCATAAATCACATTCACTTTCTACCCAGATACGCTTCTACAACTTTCTGGGAAGATAAGAGCTCTTCAGATGTGCCACTTAACACTATTTTCCCCACTTCCAATACATATCCTCTATTTGCAAATTTTAAAGCCGCTTTGGCATTTTGTTCTACCATAAGAATTGTAACACCACTGTTTCTAATTTGCTTTACAGTATCAAAAATAATCTTGGTTAAAGCAGGTGATAATCCAAGGCTTGGCTCATCTAAAAGTAAAAGCTTTGGCTTGCTCATTAAAGCCCTTCCAACTGCTAACATCTGTTGCTCACCACCTGAAAGTGTTCCTGCGAGTTGTTTTGATCTTTCTTTTAATCTTGGAAAAAGATTATAAATCCATTCAAGCGTGTTTT
Organism: Desulfurella multipotens; assembly: GCF_900101285.1. Classification (NCBI taxonomy): domain Bacteria; kingdom Pseudomonadati; phylum Campylobacterota; class Desulfurellia; order Desulfurellales; family Desulfurellaceae; genus Desulfurella; species Desulfurella multipotens. Next base: position 72,568 of record NZ_FMYU01000004.1, on the reverse strand, counting down.
TGTCGATTTGTTTTTGCGTATATGCTCCAAGCATCAGATTTTCATATACTGTCAATGTACCAAATATCCTTCTGCCTTCTGGAGCATGTGATATACCTAAACGCACTATTTTATGGGGATGCAAGTGATCAATTCGTTTTCCTTCAAAAATTATTTCTCCTTTTTTTGGTTTTACCAGACCACTTATGGCTCTTAGCGTTGTGGTTTTGCCTGCACCGTTTGCGCCTACAAGTACAACTATTTCTCCGGATTTTACATTAAAAGTAATATCTTTTAGAGCTACAACAGAACCATAAGAAACTTCTAAGTCAGTTATTTGTAAAATTGTTTCCATTATTCACTTCCCAAATACGCTTCTATTACCTGTGGATTTGATTGAATTTCGCTTGGAATACCTTCAGCTATTTTTTCACCAAAATTCATCACTATTATATATTCTGCAAGACTCATCATCATATCCATATCATGTTCAATAAGAAGTATTGTAATACCCATAGCTTTAATCTGATATATTAAATCAACAAGTTCTTGCGTTTCTTTATTATTTAAACCTGCTGCTGGTTCATCTAAAATAAGCAACTTTGGTTCACTAGCAAGAGCTCGCGCTATTTCAACTTTTCTTTGTAATCCATAAGGCAAACTACTAACAATTGAAGTTGTATATTCACTCAATTTTAACAAATCAATATAATATTTTATTTTTAACCAATTTTCTTTTTCATCTTTAAAGTATTTTGGAGTCCTAATTAAACTATCAAACCAAGTTTGTCTACATTTAGTGTGTCTGCCTGCCATAATATTTTCTGCAACACTCATAGATGGAAACAGTCTAATAGTTTGAAATGTTCGTGCGATGCCTAACTTTGATATAACATGAGGTTTTAAACCCGTTATATTTTTTCCATCAAAGTAAATAGTGCCTTTTTCAGGTTTATATATACCCGTTATACAATTAAAAACTGTGGTTTTACCAGCTCCATTTGGTCCAATGAGACCCAAAATCTGATTGTTTCTTACTTCAAAACTTAAATTATTTATTGCAACTATACCACCAAATGTTTTAAAAACATTATTCAATTGTAAAAGCATACTTAACTCTCTTTGGTTAAATACTTTGGTAATTTTCCAAACTTTGCAGGCCAAATACCTTGAGGACGTAATATCATAGTTAAGATCATAGCAATGCCAAAAACAAAATATCTTGCTGTTGCAAACTCTCTAAAAAATTGAGGCACAACAAACATAACAAAAGTACCAAGAAGTATGCCAGGTATAGATGATGGGCCACCAACAATAACTATAGTAAAAAATAGAACAGATTGTGTAAAGTTAAATGTTTCAGGACTTACAGCAGCATATTGAACTGCAAAAATTACACCTGCTAAACTTGCGACACCAGCTCCCAAAGCAAATGCTAAAACTTTATAAAATCTTTTATTTACACCAAAACTTTCTGCTGCTATTTCGCTTTCTCTTAAATAATGAAACGCTCTTCCTAATTTACTTTTATCGATATTGTATATAATGAGCATTGTAATTAACAAAATAAACCATGCAAAGTAATAGATTGCCCTTTGACTTGAGATATTTATTCCAAATATCACTGGCGCTCCTATACCAAATATTCCATTTGGACCACCTGTTAAGCCAAATAAATTATTCTGCAATGCCTGGTAAAAAATAATATTAAAACCAATTGTTGCAACAAGTAAATAATCTCCTCTTAGATGAATTATTGGCCACGATATGATAATCCCAAACAAAGCGGATAATGCTATAGCAATGGGAATTGTATAAATTATAGGAATATTGTATACTGTATTTAAAATTGCTGCAGTATAAGCACCAATGCCAAAAAAAGTAGCATGACCCATATCAAACATGCCTGCTTTACCCAAAACAATATCCTGACTTAAAGCCACCACAGAGTAAAGTGCAAACGTTGTACCTATATCAACCCAAGATGGATCAACAAAATGTGGGTATATAACAGCAATTGTAAAAAACAAAATATACCAAACCAAGTTTTTTCTCATTAAACTTTCTCCGCTACTCTTTCACCTAAAATCCCGGTTGGCTTTATAATCAAAATTATAATTAAAAGTGCAAAAGTTAAAGCCTCAGACCATGTGTTTGAAACGTAGCCAGCGATAAGCACATTAAAAATCCCAAGCAACATACCACCAAGCATAGCACCGGGAATATTTCCAATGCCTCCAATAATTGCAGCAATAAAAGCATTAAGTCCATAAATCCAGCCCATTTGAAAATAGAGTTCTCGATAATAAATACCTATAAAAAGGCCGCCAATAGAGCCCAAAAAGGAACCTAGCGCAAATATTGCTATTATTATACCATTAACATTAATACCCATCAGTTTTGCAGCATCTTGATCTATCGCGCTTGCTCTAATAGCAGTGCCAATTTTTGTCCTATTAATAAAAATATACAAAGCAATCATTAAAATGATTGAAAGCAAAAGTATTGCTATTTGAGTGGAATTAATAACTACACCACTTATGTGCCACCTCGTGCTTGGAAATACATTTGATGGAAAAACCTTGATGTTTGGTCCCCAAATCAGCATAATACCGTTTTCTATTGCAAGCGATGCACCAAGCGCTGATACAACTGCACTCAGCCTTGGTGCTTTTCTTAGCGGTCTATAAGCTAATCTTTCTAATATTATGCCAAATAAAGATATAAACATAGCTGTTACAGTAAACATTAAGATAACTGCCCATAAATTAGACAAATGCATTCCAAAAGCTTGCATAAGAACAGTTAATCCCACATAGGCCGCAAGGGCCACAAGGTCACCATGTGCAAAGTTGATGAGCTTCATCACACCATACACCATAGTATAACCTATGGCCACAAGGGCATAAATACTTCCTATTGCCAAACCATTAACAATTTGCTGTAAAAAAATTTCCATACTTAGTCTTCTTTGTAAACAACTTTGTATTGATTGTTATTGTAAATTTCATAAGCCATAAACCTGCTACCAGCTCTTTCACCATCTTTTGTAAAAGTTATAGGACCGGTTATACCAGGAAAATTTTTCAAATTGTGCAAAAAGGCTGCTAGTTTTTTGGTATCTGTTGTTTTAGTTTTTTCGATTGCATACATTATGGCCCTTAAACCATCTGCATTAAATAGCGTCCAAATACTTGGTGGCATCATATGGTATTTTGCTTGGTAATCTCTCAAAAATTCTTTTGCTAAAGGATATGGCAAAATATCTGGCCTTGGAACATTAATCATATAAACGCCATTTGCAGACTTTCCTGCTAATTTAAAGAATTCTGGGTTATCATTTGAGTCTCCACCTACAAAAGCTGCTTTAATACCTAAAGCAACTTGTTGTGCCCTAATTAATCCACCATCTGTATAATAGCCGCTAAAATAAATCACGTCAGGGTTCATAGCTTTAATTTTAGTTAAAATTGGCGTAAAGTTTTGTGAACCAGCTTGAATTTTTCCTTTATATATTACATTGCCGCCAATTTTCTTAAGGGCCGCTACAGTAGCATCAGCTAAATCTGAAGAATAAGTAGAGTAATCAGATAAAACCACAATACGTTTAAAATGCATTTTTTTAACTAAAAAATCAGCTGTAAATGTTGCTTCTGCGCTATTTGGACAAGAGTTTCTAAAAAATGTCCAATAACCATGTTTTGTTAGAGAATCGGCTGTAGCATCGCTTGTTTGCAAAACACCTGCTCTTGCATAAATTGGTTCAGCTGACTCTGCTGGTGTTGAAGAATATGTACCAATTACTGCTATAACACCATCATTTACTAGTTTTCTTGCGCAAATTGCTCCTCCTACTGCCGTGCCTTCATCGTCACATGTAACAACCTCTAACTTTTTACCCAACAAACCACCTTTTGCATTTTGCTGTTCAACCAACATTTTTACTGCATTATCAATACCTTGGCCTTCATTTGCAAAAGGACCTGTAATTGGTGCTTGAACACCAATTTTAATTACACCTGCAGCATAAGAACTGCTAAAGCTTAAAACAAAGATGAGCGAAACTACTACCCATAATAGGTTTTTTAGTTTCATAAAAACCCCCTTGCATAAATAAATTTTTACATTTAAATATAGAACTAAATTTACTAAATATCACAAATTAATTTAATAGTCAAGTAGTTTTAAATTTTTTTTATAACTTACTTGACTTAATAAAATTAAGTGTATATAATTTAAAGTAAAGTAAGTTTTTGGAGGTTCAAAATGAAAAATTGTAAAGTTAAATTACCTCAAGCATTAAATGAACCGGTTTATAATTATGAGGTAGGATCAACTCACAGGCAATTATTAAAGGATGCTATAAAAAAAATAAAATCGGAGAGGGTTGAAATACCTTTAATTATTGGTGGCAAAGAGTACAAAACAGAAAAAAAAGTAGAAATTCGTTCCCCTCATGATCACAGTGAACTTCTTGGTTATTATTACAAAGCATCAAAAGACGAAATAGCCCTGGCTATAAATGAAAGCTTAAAGGCTGCAAAAATCTGGAGTAAGTACGATTTTTCAGAACGCGCTGCAATTTTTCTCAAAGCAGCAGAACTATTAAGTACTAAATATAGATACCTGATAAATGCAGTTACGATGATTTCTATAAGCAAAAATGCATTTCAAGCGGAAATTGATTCAGCTTGTGAGCTTATAGATTTCTTGCGTTTTAATGTTTACTACATGCAACAAATTTATGAAGACCAGCCTTACTCGCCAAAAGGGGTGTGGAATATTATGCAGTATAGACCACTTGAAGGTTTTATTTTCGCTGCACCTCCATTTAATTTTGTATCAATATCTGGCAATTTACCTACAGCACCAGTAATTATGGGTAATGTATCAATATTTAAACCTGCATCAAGTTCCGTATATGCCCCATATATTTTTATGCAAGTATTAAAAGAAGCAGGTTTACCTGATGGTGTAATAAACTTTTTACCTGCACAAGGCTCTGAAATAGGTGAATACATTTTTTCTAACCCATATTTTGCAGGTCTACATTTCACTGGTAGTGTGGAAACTTTTCATAATATGTGGTCAACAATTGCCAAAAATATCCCATTATATAAGTCATATCCTCGCATTGTTGGTGAAACGGGCGGCAAAGATTTCATATTTGCACATCAAAGTGCCGATAAAAAAGCTTTAATAACAGCTATAATAAGGGGCGCTTTTGAGTATCAAGGACAAAAATGCTCGGCGGTATCAAGAGTATACTTGCCAAAAAGTTTATACAATGAAATAAAAGATGATCTATTCCATGAAATAGACAAAATTAAAATTGGAAGTCCAGAAGATTTTAGAAATTTTATGAATGCTGTTGTTGATAAAGAAGCATTTAAAAAAATATCTTCATATATTGAGTATGCTAAAAACTCAAATGAAGCTAAAATTCTAAAAGGTGGAAAATGCGACGATACTCAAGGTTACTTCATAGAACCAACGGTTATTTTAACTGATAACCCACAATTTAAAACAATGACAGAAGAGATCTTTGGACCTGTTGTAACATTATATTTATACGATGATTCAAAATATGAAGATACACTCGAGCTATGCGACCAAACAAGCCCATACGGTTTAACAGGCGCTGTTTTTGCACAAGATCGAGCAGCCATTAATCTCGCCGTTGAAAAGTTAGAACAAGCAGCTGGAAACTTTTACATTAATGATAAGCCAACAGGAGCAGTGGTAGGCCAGCAACCATTTGGGGGCGCAAGGGCAAGTGGTACCAATGACAAAGCAGGTAGTCTATTAAACTTAATCAGGTGGACAAGCGCAAGAGCTATAAAAGAAAACTTTAATCCACCCCAAATGTTTGAATATCCTTTCATGATGGAGGAATAAAATAATGTCTTTATTTCACACAATTGTGTCAAATACAATTGATTACGTGCCATCAAACATCGTTTCTATATTTGCCAAAAAATATATTGCAGGTTCATACTTAGAAGATGCTTTGAATCTTACTAAAATATTTAACAGAAATGGCATCATGAGTACGATTGATGTTCTTGGTGAAGATGTAAAAAAAATTGAAGAAGCAGTTTTTTATAAAAATGAGTGTATAAGAGTACTTGAAGAAATTAAAGCTAACAATTTAAATGCCAATTTATCCCTAAAGCCCACACAGATGGGCTTTGCTTTAAGTAAAAGATTAGGTTTTGACCATATTAGAGAGATAGTAAAAAGGGCTTTTGAACTTGATAATTTTGTGCGGATAGATATGGAAAACTCCCCATACACAACAGACACTATTGAAATGTATAAACAACTTAGAAAAGAATTTGGTCAACACGTAGGGACAGTTTTACAAGCTTATTTAAAAAGAACAATAGATGATATTGAGTATTTATCCGATGATAAAATGAACATAAGACTTTGCAAAGGCATTTATGTTGAATCAGAAAAAATTGCCTACAAAAATCGAGAGATTATTGTAGAAAATTATAAGTATTGCTTAGAAGAATTGTTCAAGAAAAAAGCTTATGTGGGCATTGCTACACATGATGAAAAGCTTATATTTCACGCAATGAAATTTATTAAAGATTATAATCTAAAACCAGATGAATATGAGTTTCAAATGTTATTGGGAGTAGGCGAAAACTTAAAACAATTTATATTAGATAAAAAACATAGACTAAGAATTTATGTTCCATATGGTGAACAATGGCTAGCATATGCTAAACGCAGACTAAAAGAAAATCCGAATATAATTAAAACTGCTTTACATTTAGAGTAAATTAATGTCTAAAATAAACATATATAAAGAACAACTTAGTGCATATTTTTATTTAGCGCTTTGTATTATATTATGGGCAGCAATTCCTGTAGTATCAAAAAAAATACTTGTTGAGTTAAATAATATCCAAATGCTTTTTTATTCAAGTATTATATCTTTTGTTGTTTTATTTTTCGTTAATATTTTTCAAAACAAATTACATTTACTAAAACAATACAAATTCAAAGATTATGCAAATATGTTTTTACTGGGCTTTTTGGGTACTTATTTTTGTTATCTTATTCTTTATGGAGCTTTTAGTATTGCTGGTGCACAAGAGGTTTTTCTGCTTGCTTATACCTGGCCTATAATGGTTGTGATTTTAGGAGTTTTTATATTAAAAGAACGTTTAACTTTTAAAAAAATAATCGCTATCCTTATTAGTTTCTTTGGTATATTTGTAATTGTAACAAATGGCAATTTAACAAACCTAAATTTTTCTAACCTCAAAGGAGATTTTCTTGCATTGCTTTATGCATTTGTATTTGCTTTATTCAGCATACTTGGTAAAAAATTTAAATATGATCAAACTGTATCGGCTTTAGTATTTTTTTTAGCTGCAGTTATTTTTATGATACCAACTGTTTTACTATTATCACATATAAAATTACCAAGTATAAATGTATGGTTTTGGTTGTTTTTAAATGGTTTTTTTATAAATGGCATATCTTATGTATTTTGGTTTAAAGCACTAAAAGCTCCAACGCATCTTGTTTCTAATTTGTTATATTTAACACCTTTTCTATCTTTGGTTTATATACATATATTTTTGGGCGATAAAATACTTATTAGTTCATTTATAGGTCTTAGTATAATTGCAAGCGGTATATTAATTCAAAGCATCAAATCAAATTAAATCACCATCAAGACCGCGTATTTTCATTGCTTTTGTGGGACATACTTTAACACATAACTCACATGCTATACATTTATCCTTATAAAATGAAACCTTCATTGTTTGTCTATCATCTATAATAAGAGCATCGGTTGGACAAACACTTAAGCAATACCCGCAGTGGTAGCACAAATCATCGTCTCTAAAAACTCGGTCTTCTATACTAGAAATCTCAACACCGTTTTCTTTTAAGTATTCAATACCGCTATTGTAGGCATTTTCTGTTCCAATAAGCTCAAGTATCATCAAGCCTTCTTTTTTAGGCGAAATTTTTGCTTCCATCACATTAAATGTCAAATCGTACTTTCTGGAAAGTTCACAAATAATAGGTCTACCAGCTGCTTTTTTGGAAAATTTTAATAAAACTTTTTTTGCTATCACTATTAGCCTCCTAACTCAATATCGCCCCAAAAAGCTATCTTGCCATCACAAATAAAGCAACATCCAATTGTTTCTTTGTATTTTCTTGCAAGATCAACTGCTTTATGAAGGTCTTTATCGTTTTTTATTATATTACCACAAGCACTTGCCAGACAATCACTAAAATATGCATCGTGAGAAATAATAAGTGACACATCACTTATGCCAAATGATAGAGATGGCCCTACCTTAGCACTTGATGTGCATATACCATATGGTTTATCAGATTTTTTCAAAAGTATTGTAATATCATTTAATGGGTGATCTTTACCTACATATAAACCTAAGCTTACGTCTTTGTTTAACTTCAAAAAAATATCGCCACCATTTTCTACAATGCATTCTTCGCAATGCTTCAATAATACCTTTCCTAATTCCTGCGAAATAGCCCCAGCTACGCAAGCCATTGGACCAACATCCATCATTTGTGATGTTTTAATCATTTTTTTTACTATAAAGGGAGCGCTTTTATCTTGTTTTATGGGTGAAAGTGATGTAAAAAATTCTTTTGACTTTAAAATATAGTTTTCTAAATCTTTCCTAATTTTATATAATGTTTCAAATGCTATTTCCTTGAGATCTTTGCATGTTTTTACAAATAAATTACTCTCTTTTATTGTTACTTCAAAACCGTATAAATCGTTAACAACATTTTGCCTATAAAATCTTAGCATTTCACATACTTAAGTGGTTCATAATCACTTGATTGCCCAATTAAACAAGCTGGTTTTGTAAGGTAAAATTTGCCATCTAATATCCATTTTTTTAACTCTTCAGCAATTTCAAGCGCCATGTAATAGCTTGATAGTGGTGTTGTTGGTACTTCTTTGCCGTCAATTATGATTGTTCCACTTTTTAGCTCTTTGTAAGTTACAAGACCATATGTTTTGCTAATTTTATTTGGATAATCATAACCGTAATCATAAACATATGCCTGTATATCTTCATCGCTAACACCGCAAAAAAAAGCCATTTCTTCATTGATTATCGGTATAGGTACACCAATACCTAAACTTAAAGATACACCGTATCCTAAAATTGATGCTCCTTTTATATATCTAGTATTCATTTGCTTCATATCGCCAGCAACCGCTAATGTTCCTGCACCTGATTTTGGCAAGCCTCTTTCGTTTCTTTCTACGTCCGGGTCATGTTGAGTACCCTGGTAGATTACATAACCTATCCCACCACCTAAGAATATCCTTGTACCTATGCCTATTGTCCTGTAAAACGGGTCATTAAACAACGGAGATAGCTCTCCTGCCGAAGAATACGTGGCATTGCTTATATTTGGTTTTAATACACCCATATATGTATAAATTGTTTTATCTGTCGTATTTATAGCAACAGAATAATTTTGGTAAACATTGCGCGGGTTTAATAATGTAGCATCTCTTAAATCAGAAATAGTAATTTCTTTTTCAAACTCTTTTGCTGGATAACAATCCGTACCATAACCTTCTGCTCTAAGCAATACCTTTTTGCCAGCAATTAAATCTTCGATAACATGGCCACCGCCGTAATTAAATCTACCAGGATGAATACTATTTAACGGATCACCCTCTTTAACCGCTGTTGCTCCAAGATAACAATCAACAGCAGCAACACCGCCATAAGCTTCAACATCATTAAACCATACCTTAGAAGCTTTTATCTTTGGTTTTGTATGCCAAAAATTTATTAGTGCGCCACTTGAGCACATTGTTCCAAAAGTGCCTGTGGTTACAACATCAACCTTTTTAGCTGCTTCTATACAACCATGTTTTCTAACGATGTCTATCATTTCTATTGCATTAACAACCACTACCTCTTTTCTTTTTATTTTTTCGTTTATTTCATCGATTGTCTTATTAACCTTAAATTCCACAGGACACCTCCTTGAATAATAATCGGTTAGTATATTACTAACCAATGTGTTTGTCAAGACTAAGCTTCATTTATTTTTTCTATATTCAGTGCTTTGCCTGTATAAACATTAATATCAACAATACAGGCATTTAGCCTCAAATCCTCCTTGCACACATCAAATTTTGTTGGCATATAAGTTATAAACTTTTCGATTATAGCTTGCTTTTTAAAGCCAATAACACCGCCATGGCATCCTGTTAAACCTACATCTGTAATATATGCTGTACCACCCGGTAAAATTTTTTCATCATTTGTCTGCACATGCGTATGTGTTCCAAGTATTGCACTAACTTTACCATCACAAAACCAGCCAAATGCCTGTTTTTCGCTTGTTGTTTCCGCATGAAAATCAATAATCTTTATTGTAGGTAAATCTTCCCTAATTAATTGATTTAATAAAATAAATGGATTTTCAACAGGATTCATAAAAATTCTACCTAAAAACGTAGCAACCAAAACCTGTGTATAATTTTTTTCTACAATTACGTAAGGTTTTCCTTTTGTATTTGGCATATTAAAAGGCCTTGCAACTTTATTCATACTATCAATATTAATAAGAAAATCCTTTTTATCCCAAACATGATTACCTGTAGTAAATGCATCAAAGTAAGGTTCTATAGCATCATACGTTTCTTTTGTTATCCCAAAACCGCCTGCTAAATTTTCTATATTTGCTATAGCTACATCGTAAGCGTATTTTTCTTTGAGAAAATCCAGTTTATCTATAACAATTTTTCTTCCTACATCCCCCACTATATCGCCTACAAACAAAATGCGCAAAAACTCAGTTTGCATACTCAACAGCCCTTAATTCTCTAATTGTTACTACTTTAACCTGTCCAGTATAAGTCATGTTTTCTTTTATTTCTTCTGCAATCTCTTTTGCGACAAGATAAGCATCATTATCGCTTGTAAATTGATCTTCAATTATAACTCTTAGCTCTCTGCCAGCTTGAATTGCATATGCATTTTTGACATTCTTGTATTTTTTAGCAATTTTTTCCAATTCTTCCAATCGCTTAATATAGTTTTCAAGTACTTCCATTCTAGCACCGGGTCTTGCTGCGCTCAAAGTATCAGCAATTGAAACAAGAACACTTTCAACACAGTTGGGCTCTACCTCACCATGATGAGACATAATAGCATTTATAACATACTCATTTTCTCCGTACTTTCTTGCTATTTCTGCCCCAATTGTTGTATGTGAGCCTTCCATTTCTTGATCCGTAGATTTTCCTATATCATGCAAAAGACCTGCCCTTTTAGCTAATTTTATATTAAGCCCAAGCTCGGCTGCCATAATCCCAGCCATGTAGGCTACCTCCACAGAATGTTGTAAAACATTTTGCGTATAGCTCGTCCTATATTTTAACATTGACAAATGCTTAATAATCTCTGGATGTAAATTTTCTATACCTAAATCGAATATTAAAGATTTAACCTCTTCAATAGCTTCCTGTTCTAGCTCCTGTTTAACTTTTTCAACAACTTCTTCTATGCGAGCCGGGTGAATTCTACCATCCTGTATCAACTTTTCTAAAGCAACTTTAGCAATTTCTCTTTTCTTTGGATCAAAACTTGATATTACAACAACCTCTGGAGTATCATCGATGATTAAATCTACACCGGTTTCTTTTTCAAAGGACCTAATATTTCTGCCTTCTCTGCCTATAATTCTTCCTTTCATCTCATCATTTGGCAAACTAACAGTAGATATTGTTTTTTCCATTACAAACGTGCTTGCCATCTTTTCCATGGTAAGGCTTAGTATTTTCTGCGAAATTTTTTTTGCATTTTCATTAACTTCTTCTTCGATTTCTCTAAGTCTTACAACAGCTTCTTTTTTTGCAACATCTTCAATTTGTTTGATAAGGTATTCTTTAGCATCTTCAGTAGTCATTCTAGCAATTTCTTCAATTTTTCTTTTTTGTTCTTCGAGTAAACTTGTAAGTTTAGCACTTTCCTCGTCTAAAAATTGCTCTTTTTCTTTAAGTTCTTCCAATTTTTTATTTAACTGTTCCTGTTTACTATCAAGTTGAAGTTGTTTTTTGTCTAAAGTCTCTTCTTTCATTTGAAGTCTTTTTTCCCATTTTTGAATTTCTTTTCTTTTTTCTCTGATTTCTTCATCAATCTGGTTTTTTGCTGTAAGTGTATAATCTTTAATATCAATTTCGGCTTTCTTTAACATGTTATTTCTTTCAATTTCTGCATTTTTGATTATATCCTCAGCTTTTTGTTTTAAATACTCCTTTTTTTTGATTTGCAGAAAATAAACACCAAGATAACCTATTAAAAGACCTAATATTAATGTTAAAATACTAAATAATATCATTGACATACCTATCTCCTACACTTTAAAATTCTTTTTTCAGTAATTATGTAATCAAGAGAAACATCAAAATCATCTTCTTGAATATAAAAATTTTTAACTTGAAAATCAAAACATACACCTACTTTTAAAGCTTTTGAATTTTTAAGTAATTTATCGTAAAAACCCAAACCATATCCCACTCTATAACCTCTTTTATCGACTGCCAGGGCAGGAACAATAAAACAATCAATGTTTTTTTTAAATGCAAAAATACCACAAAATGGCTCTAAAACAGAAAATTTACCTTTTTTAAAACTTTTTGATTTAGCAATACGTAGAAACTTTCCTTCCATTTTTGTAAAAAATATATTAAAGCTATTGCCTATTATGAAAAAGTTTGGTTGAACTTCATTATTTATAGGATTATATGAAACTACATTTTTAATACGCTTATTTTTAAGAAAATCCGCTAACTTTTTCGATATGATTTGACTTTTTGATAATACGAATTTTTTAGAATAGAGTCTTCTTTCGTTTAAAGCATCACGCCTTAATTGTTTTTTTGTATATTTATAAACTTCCATTACAAACTTCTTTAAAATTTATATTAAAGCCTAAGGTGCCGTGTGCGGAATTTTCCTAGAACCTAGCAATGATAAGTGGGTACCTCGAGAATAGCCTTTCACGGCACTTTTTCAAGCGCCATAAGGCTACCTGATACTGGCCCCCCATTGTTAGGTGTTGGCTCTAAGGAAAAATTGCATCACGAACACCCAAGGCCAATTTAAATTAAACTAAAACCTAAACCTATTATACCAAAAATAATAGAAATTTCAACATCATACAATGCTTTTAATATCGCTTTGCGATAATATTTGTATGTTATTTGCAATACAACATTTTATAGTTTCTTCTAAATCAGAAACTTTTATTATCATCACAGCATAATCTTTTATTTTTGCAGAAAACCCATACATATACTCTATGTTAATATTGCTTTCTTTGAAAGATTTTAACACTTTTGCAAGCGATCCTGGCCTATCGCTTATAGCTATAGCCAAAACTTCGGTTAGGCTTGCAGTAAAACCATTTTTGGTAAGTATTTCATGAGCAAACTTCGGGTCTTCGCAAATAAATCTTACTATGCCAAAATCCGATGAATCTGCAAGGCTTATGGCCTTTATATCAATGTTATTATTACCCAATACCTCAACTACATCCAGTAATCTGCCAGGTTTGTTTTCAACAAAAACGGAAATTTGATTTAATCTTTTCATTAGCTTGCCTCTATATTTTTCTTTTATCTATTACACGCTTGGCTTTACCTTCGCTGCGCTGTATAGTCCTTGGCTCAACAAGTGTAACTTTTGTTGTAATACCTAAAAGATCCTTTATATCCTTTTGAATTTGATTTTGTAAACTTTGAAGCCTTTTGATTTCATCAGAAAAAACCTTGCTATCAACTTCTACTTGCACTTCAAGCGTATCCAAATTATTAACTCTATCCACAATCAACTGATAGTGAGGTGCAAGTCCTTCAATTTCCATCAAAACTGATTCTATCTGGCTTGGAAATACATTTACACCTCTTATAATTAACATATCATCGCTTCTGCCTAATATTTTTTGTATTCGCCTATGGGTCCTGCCACACTTGCATGGTTCTTTTATAATTCTTGTAATATCTTTTGTTCTATATCTTATTAGTGGCATAGCCTGTTTTTTTATAGTTGTAATAACAAGTTCCCCTTCCTGACCATCTTCTAATGGTTCTAGTGTTTGGGGATCTATTATTTCTGGTATAAATGCATCTTCCCAAATATGCAAGCCTTCTTTAGCTTCACACTCAATTGCTACACCAGGACCCATTATCTCGCTTAGACCATATATATCCATAGCGTTTATTCGGAGTTTTTCTTCTAATTTTTGACGCATATTTTCACTCCAGGGTTCAGCCCCAAAAACGCCTACTCTTAAATTTATTTTATCAAGTAAACCCATTTCTTCGATTGTATCTGCAAGAAGCTGGGCATAAGAAGGTGTAGCTGTTAGAACAGTTGACTTAAAATCCACCATAATCATAATTTGCTTTTTGGTATTGCCTCCAGATATAGGAATTACTGCTGCGCCTAATTTTTCTGCACCGTAGTGGGCGCCTAATCCCCCTGTAAACAAACCGTAGCCATAAGCATTTTGTATAATATCTTTATCCGTTACACCGCAAGCAACAAAAGATCTAGCCATCAATTGAGCCCATTCTTCAATATCAGCTTTTGAATAACCAACAACAGTAGGTTTACCCGTTGTTCCACTTGATGCATGTATGCGAACGATTTTGTTAATAGGCATACTAAACATACCATAAGGATAGCTTTCTCTCAAATCATCCTTAGTGGTAAATGGTAATTTATGTAAATCTTTTAGAGATTTTATATCTTCTGGTAAAATATTTGCTTTTTTAAATGCTTCTTTGTAAAAAGGCACAAGAGCGTATACCCGCTCAAGTGTTTGCTGAAGTCTTTTAAATTGCAGAGCTTCTAGGGCTTCTCTTGGTAGAGTTTCAATTTCATCATCATATATCATGAAGACAACCCTAAAAGTTTATCAATTTTTGCTTTATCAAAACCTACAATAGCCCTTGAACCGATAAGTACCACCGGCACACCGGTTTGACCTGTCATTCTCACCATATCCTCCGCTGCTTTTCTATCTCTTGAAACATCTACATCTTTAAAATTAATACTGTTTTTCCTTAAATAGTCCTTTACCCTTGTACACCAAGGACAACTTGGCGTTGAAAAAACTACTACGCGTGGTTGTTTTTTTATTGTATCTTTTTGAGTACTATCCATACTTAAATACCTCCTTTTTTGTTTTAGAATATATACATTTTGTAGCTATTGTCAATTGTGTAAGTTTATCACTTTATAATAATTTTGTTAACTTTTTTAATTTTCGCATAATTAAAATATATGTTAAAATTTAGTTTACTTTTTTTGACGTTAAGTATATAATTTAGTGCAAGCATTAAAAAAGGAGGATTCAAGATGAGCGAAAATGGCTACAAAAACTGGCAAGAAAAAACCTTAATACCTTACATCAAAAAAAACCCCACAAGAAAAGAAAGGTTTAAAACAAGCTCTTATCTTGATGTGAAAGATTTATATACAGATTGTGATGTAAAAGATTATGAACAAAACTTATCGTATCCTGGTCAGTATCCTTTTACAAGAGGACCATATCCTACCATGTATAGGGGCCAGTTTTGGACAATGCGACAATACGCTGGTTTTGGTACAGCAAAAGAATCAAATGAACGTTATAAATATTTATTAAAGCAAGGCCAAACAGGCTTATCTGTTGCATTTGATTTGCCTACACAGATTGGTTATGACTCAGACTCTCCTATGAGCGAAGGAGAGGTTGGTAAGGTTGGTGTAGCTATAGACACAATAGATGACATGGAAACTTTGTTTAAAGATATTCCACTTGATAAAGTGTCAACATCTATGACAATTAACGCTACAGCTTTTATATTGCTTGCTATGTATATAGTTGTAGGCAAAAAGCAAGGTGTGGATAAAAAACTTTTGCGCGGTACTATCCAAAATGATATTCTAAAAGAATATATTGCACGCGGTACATATATTTATCCACCAAAACCTTCAATGCGAATAATCACAGACATTTTTGAGTACTGCTCAAAAGAAGTACCAAAATGGAATACCATAAGTATTTCTGGCTATCACATAAGAGAAGCAGGCTCAACAGCTGTCCAAGAAGTAGCTTTTACATTGGCAAATGGTATTGAATATGTTAAAAGTGCTATTGAAAAAGGTTTAAATGTAGATGATTTTGCTGGAAGGCTATCATTTTTTTTCAATGCACACAACGATATTTTAGAAGAAGTAGCGAAATTTAGAGCTGCAAGGCGCATGTGGGCAAAAATCATGAAAGAACGCTTTCATGCAAAAAATGAAAGGTCGCAAATGTTAAGATTTCACACACAAACAGGCGGTTCAACACTTACCGCTCAACAGCCAGAAAACAACATCATAAGAGTGACACTTCAAGCACTTGCAGCCGTACTTGGTGGTACGCAAAGCCTTCATACAAATTCTATGGATGAAGCCCTTGCTTTGCCTACTGAAAAATCCGTTCGAATAGCCTTAAGGACCCAGCAAATAATAGCTTATGAGTCAGGTGTTGCAAATGTTGTTGATCCGCTTGGCGGATCATATTATATAGAAAGCCTAACAGATACGATAGAAGAAAAAGCATGGGAATATATAAATAAAATCGACGAACTTGGTGGTATGGTAGCTGCCATTGAACAGGGTTTTGTACAAAAAGAAATTCAAGATTCAGCTTACCAATACCAGATGGATATTGAAAATAAAGAAAGAATTATTGTAGGTGTAAATAGTTTCCAAATTGAAGAAGAACCACCAAAAGATTTACTTAAAGTTGATCCTTCGCTAAGATTTGAACAAATAAAAAATCTTCAAAGAATTAAGTCTCAAAGAGATAACGAAAAAGTATTAAAAAGTTTAAATCTATTAAAAGAAGCTGCCAGATCTGATCAAAACATAATGCCAGTTGTTATAGAGTGCGTTGAGAATTATGCTACATTGCAAGAAATTGCAGATACACTAAGACAGGAATTTGGTGAGTACAAAGAAAGCGTGATAATTTAATGGAGGCAAAATGCGAAAAATTAGAATTTTAATAGCAAAACCAGGTCTTGATGGCCATGATAGAGGTGCAAAATTTATTGCAAGGGCTTTACAGGAAAATGGCTATGAAGTAATTTACACTGGCATAAGGCAAACTCCAAAACAAATTGCGCTTGCAGCGGTCCAAGAAGACGTGGATTTTGTAGGTTTGAGTTTGCTAAGTGGGGCTCATAATGAATTATTTCCAAAAGTAGTTGAAGAATTGCACAATGCTGGTGCAGATGATATAATTGTTTTTGGGGGCGGTGTTATCCCAAATTCCGATATCGAATTTTTAAAATCTAAAGGCATTAAGGCAATTTTTGGACCAGGTACATCTATTAAAACAATTGTGGATTTCATTGAAAATGAATCAAAATCAAGAAATTCAAAAATTGGTTGATGGTATTTTAAATAAACAAATACGCTATATAGCAAAAGCCATAAGTTTTATTGAAAACTCTGAGTATAAAATAAAAAAACCTTTTTTAAAATTAATATTTCCCTATACCGGAAAAGCAAGTATTATTGGAATTACTGGCTCACCTGGTGCTGGTAAATCTACAATTACAGACAAATTAATTAAAGCTTTTAGAAATGATAACAAAAGCGTTGCGGTTTTAGCAATAGACCCAAGCAGTCCATTTACAAAAGGAGCTTTACTTGGCGATCGTATAAGAATGCAAAGCCACACCACTGACCCATTTGTATATATACGATCAATGGCTTCACGCGGTGCGCTTGGTGGTTTATCTCAAGCTACAAAAGATGCCATTAAGGTTTTAGATGCAGCAGGTTTTGATATAATTATTGTAGAAACAGTGGGCGTTGGTCAAAGCGAAATTGACGTTGTAAAAGTTGCAGATTGCGTTGTACTTATATTTGCACCTGGTTTTGGTGATGAAATTCAGGCCATGAAAGCAGGTGTAGTAGAAATTGCAGATATATATGTTATAAACAAAGCAGATCTAGATTTTGCTCAAAAATTATTCAAAGAAATATCCGATATTGCAAACTTAAGTCAAAAACAACCCAAACCAGCAGTGTTGAAAACGATTGCTACAAACACTTTTCAAGAGAGTGGTATAGACTTACTTAAAAAAGAAATATCAAATTACTTGAATTTCATCAAAAACTCGAGCAATTTAGCTAAAAAAAGACAGTATTTTATAGAGTCAGAGCTTATTGATACACTTAGTAAAGCTATGATTGACAAAATTTTATCAAACCAAAACATAAAAAGCTTTTTTGATAAAGCAACCATAAAAAAAATTTACAACAAGGAGTTGAATTTTTACACTGTGATTGACAAAATAATGGAGGCAATATGAAAAGCATTGATCATATAGGTATAGCTGTAAATGACTTAAATGAAGCCATAGAAATTTATAAAAACATATTAGGTTTTAACTACTTAGGCAAAGAAACAGTAGAAGAACAAGGTGTAAGAATTGCCAAATTTGATTGTAATGGCGTTCATTTAGAATTTTTAGAACCAATATCAGACAATAGCCCAATAAAAAAATTCTTGGAAACAAAAGGACCTGGGATTCATCATATAGCCTATAAATGTGATAATATAGAACAAAAAATTGAATCCTTGAAGAAAAAAGGCGTAAAAATGATTAACGAAAAACCAAAACAAGGCTCAAACAACACATTAATTGCATTTTTACATCCAAAATCAAGCATTATTTTAACAGAACTAGTGCAAGGAGGATAATATGGAACCATTAAAAATTGTTGTAATAGGAGCAGATGCAGCTGGTGCAAGTGCTGCAAGCCAGGCAAAAAGAAGGCAAAAAGATGCACATGTTATTATGCTTGAAAAAACCCAGGATGTTTCATACGGTGCCTGTGGTATGCCGTATATAATAGGCCTCAAAAAAGATATGGAAGAAGTTGTAGCAGTAAGCGCAAAAGAATTTAGAGAAAAACGCAATATAGATTTAAGGTTAAATGAAGAAGCAATTGGTATTGATACAAAAAAGCGCGTAGTTTTGGTGAAAAATAATCTCTCAAACCACCAATATGAGCTTAATTATGATAAATTAATTATTGCTACTGGCGCCAAAAGTAACTTACCACCTATTGATGGAATAACAAATGAAGGCGTTTTTTCCCTAAAATCATTGGAGGATGGAAGAAAACTAAACAAATATCTAATAAGCGAAAATTGTAAAAAAGCAGTTCTTATAGGTGGGGGATTTATCAATTTAGAACTTGCAGACAATTTAAAAAAACGTGGTTTAGAAGTTGTAATTTTAGAAAAATTAGATAATATTTTGCTAGAATATACTGATGAAATAAGACAAAAGGCTATTGAAGAATTACAAAACAATGGCGTAAAGCTAATTTGTTCTGTTGATATAGAAAAAATAGATTCACCTCTCAAGGTGATAACAAACAAAGACACATTTGAGTGTGATGTTGTTAATGTATCAACTGGGTTTAAACCAAATACAGACTTTTTGATTGGTAGTGGTTTAAACTTCTTCTCAAACAATGCAATTGATGTTGATCAAAAAATGAAAACTAATATTGAAGATGTTTTTGCCTGCGGAGATTGTGCAACTATTTATCATAAATTATTAAAGAAACATGTATATTTTCCACTTGGCACAAATGCAAACAAGCAAGGCCGCATTGCAGGCATAAATGCAACAGGAGGTAATGAAGTATTTGAAGGTATAACAGGCACTTCTGTATTTAAATTGTTTGATTTAGGTATAGCAAAAACTGGATTAAGCTTAAAACAAGCACAAGATGCTGGATTTGAACCAAAAATTACAACTATTGTTGCAAATGAAAAAGCACATTATTTACCAAACAATAAGGAAATAATAGTTTCACTTATAAGTGATATAAAAACAAAACAGCTGCTTGGTGCTCAAATTTGTTCTTATGACGGAATTTTAAGGATTAACGCTTTGTCTGTTGCAATATATGCAAATTTAAAAGTTAGCGAAGTTAAGTATTTGGATTTTGCATACTCGCCACCATACAGTGCTGTATGGGATGCTGTACTTATTTGTGCAACACAAGCAGATAAATAAGTAGAATATTATTAAGGAGGAAAATTGATGCAAGACAAAACCCTAAAGCAAGAAGCACTAGACTACCATAGCTTGGAAAAACCGGGTAAGATAGAAGTAAGGTACACAAAGCCATTTAACAGTCAAAAAGACCTATCGCTAGCCTATACACCAGGCGTTGCAGAAGTATGCATGCAGATAAAAGAAAATCCGCAGGATGCATACAAATACACCACAAAATCAAACCTTGTAGCTGTTGTAACAAATGGCACAGCTGTACTTGGCCTTGGCGATATTGGAGCGCTAGCTGGAAAGCCAGTAATGGAAGGAAAGGGTAATTTGTTTAAGAAGTTTGCAGATATAGACGTATTTGATATAGAGCTAAACGAAAAAGACCCGGATAAAATCATAGAAATTGTAGCTGCCATGGAGCCAACATTTGGCGGTATTAACCTTGAAGACATAAAAGCCCCAGAATGCTTTTACATAGAAGATGAACTTAAAAAGAAAATGAACATACCGGTATTCCACGATGACCAGCATGGTACAGCTGTGGTCTCTGGCGCAGCACTCCTTAATGCTTTAGAAATAAGCCAAAAAGAAATACAAAACATAAGGGTAGTAATAAGTGGCGCAGGAGCAGCGGGCATTGCCTGCGCCAAGTTTTATGTAGGCCTTGGTGTAAAAAGGGAAAATATCATAATGATAGACTCAAAAGGTGTAATATACAAAGGCAGAACCGAAGGGATGAACCCATACAAAGAAATGTTTGCAACTACCCTCCCTGTTAGAACGCTAAAGGAAGCCCTAGAAGGTGCTGATGTATTCTTCGGCTTATCCCAGCCAAATATACTTACAAAAGAAATGGTAAAATCCATGAATGATCACCCTATAATATTTGCCATGGCAAACCCAACGCCTGAGATTACATACGAAGAAGCAAAAGAAGCAAACCCCAATGCTATAGTAGGAACAGGCAGAAGCGATTACCCAAACCAGATAAACAATGTGCTAGTATTTCCCTTCATATTCAGAGGCGCACTGGATACCATGGCTACTGCTATAAATGAAGAAATGAAGATAGCAGCTGCAAAAGCTCTAGCAAACCTAGCTAAAATGGATGTGCCAGAAGGTGTACTTAAAGCCTACGGCTTATCAAACTTAAAGTTTGGTCCAGACTACATCATACCAAAGCCATTTGACCCAAGGGCTTTAATATACGTATCAAGCGCCGTTGCACAGGCTGCAATTGACTCTAAGGTAGCAAGGATAGAGCACTTTGACATGCAAGAGTATAAGAAGACTTTGGAGTTAAAACTTGACAAAACAAGATCCATAACACGCTACATATATGAAAAAGCCAAAGAAAATCCAAAAAGAGTGGTGTTCACAGAAACTACAAATCCAAATATTTTAAGAGCTGTTCAAAATGCCTTGGAAGAAGGTATATTTAAACCTGTATTTGTAGGTTCAAGAGGTAGAACCAAAGAGTTTGTTGTAGACAAGGTAAAAGAATTAGGGCTAAACCCAAAGATCATAGACAAAATAGAGTTCATAGACCCGATGCAATCACCAAAAAGACAGCACTATATAGAAAGACTGCTTGAGATAAGGCAAAGAAAGGGCATAACAAAAGAAGAGGCAGGCTACATTATAAACCATAGACCCAATGTATTTGCTACTATGATGGTAAGGGAAGGTGATGCTGATGCATTGCTTATCGGGGAAACCTACAACTACCCAACAGTTATAAGACCCATCTTGCAGGTTACAGAAAAATCTCCCAATGTACCTGTTGCAGGTGTATATGTAATGGTCATTAAAAACCGTATATACTTATTTGCGGACACCACGATAAATATAAACCCAGATTCTCAGACTCTTGCCTACATAGCTATAGAAACAGCCAAATTCTATACAGACCTGACAAACGCACAGGCTGTTGTTGCAATGTTATCGTTTTCAAACTTTGGCAGCAATGACCAAGAAGAAGCAATAAAGGTAAAAAAAGCAGTAGAGATAGCAAAATCAATAAATCCGGATTTACTAATAGAAGGAGAAATGCAGGCAACCATTGCAAGCGATGTAACCCTAAGGGATGAATTCTACCCATTTAACACAATAAAAGGCAAAGAAGCTAATGTATTTATCTTTCCAAACCTAGATGCAGGAAACATCTCCTATAAGCTCATGTACAAGCTAGGTGGTGCATACCCTATAGGACCAATACTGCTTGGTCTTAAAAAAAGTATACATGTCCTTGAGATGGGCTCACCTGTTAGAACCATAGAAGATATGATAGCTTTAGCTGTATTTGATGCTCAAAGGAAAGAAAGACAAAACGGCAATAGTAATTCTTAAAACTCTGAAGCCAATGCAAAAAAGTTTACCTTTATATCAAGACTTGATAAAACTTTAGCGCACTCGTTAATAGTTGATGCTGTTGTTACAACATCATCAACTATTAATACCTTTTTAAATTTCTTCGCTTTTGGATTTAAAACAAAAGCATTTCTTAGGTTATTTTGACGTTCATGCCTTTTTAGACCTACTTGAGGTTTTGTTTGTAGTGTTTTTTCGATTATATCATAATATACACAAATACCCGATAAAGTGCTGAGTATTTTTGCTATAATAAGAGACTGATTGTAACCTCGTTTTTGTAAATCCTTTCTATGCATGGGAACGGCAATTAATGCCTCAACACCATCAAAAATACTAAAATCTATATGTTCTTTGAAATGTTTTATTGAATTTAAATAGTAAAAATGTCCACTAAATTTGGACCACTTTATCAAATTGGCTACTTTTTGATTATTATATGAGAAAAGCACAAAACCTTTTTCATAATAAGTTTTTTGCGAACAATTTGAACATAATAGTGTATTTTGATTAACAGGTTTCGAACACTTTATGCATCTTGGGCCTTTATACACCATATCATTCATACAATTATTACAAATATAGCCGTTTTTAATTGGTCTTTGGCAGAAAATACAAACTGAAGGAAAAATAAGATTTTTAAGACTACCTATTAGATTCGATAATACGTTTACACTTAGCACAGTATTTTGCTGTAGGTTTTGCTTTTAATCTCTCAATTTCTATAGGCTCTTTGCATCTTTCGCAAATACCATATGTATTGTTTTCCATTCTATAAAGCGCTTCTTCAATTTCAATTAATTGGGCTCTATCTTTTTCTATTAAATTGTAAGTAAGATCTTTGTAGGAAATACTATTTGAAAAATCAGCTTCATCGCCACTTTCTAAGCTTCTCACACGATCATTATTGTCCTTAATTCTCTGCTGAATCTCTCTTTTTAAGTATAACAATCTATCTTTAAGCTCGTTTAAGGTTTTCTCGTCCATACTAAAACCCCCTAAAATCTGTTACTATTAAAGCTTATTTTTATAATTTGTCAAGCAAAATCATTTATGCTATAATTTTATTATGTTATCAATATTATTTATAAGCTTAATTTTGCTTTTGACACAAATATTTGGCAAATGGCTTAAAAATTTTGGAATACCAGAACTAATTACTTTTGTGGCAATAGGTATCTTGCTAGGCCCATGTATTTTTAATCTGATTGTACCAAACGAAGTATTTTATGTGTTTGCAGAAATAGGTATATTGTTTTTGCTTTATGAATCTGGTTTAGAAATAAATTTAAAGGCTGGGTTTAAAACAAATTTAAAAGGTGTTTTTGTAGCTATTATAGGATCTTTTGTTCCATTTTTTATAGCACTTACTATTGCTAAACTTTTAGATTATAACCAAAACGAATCATTTTTTATAGCAGGCAGTCTTGTGGCAACAAGCATAGGAGTTACGCTAAAAACTTTTATGGATTTAAAAAAACAAAACACGACTGTTGCAAACATTGTGTTAGTTGCAGCTGTTATAGATGATATAATTGGTATTATAATGTTGCTTTTAGTATCAAATTTCGCGCAAACAAAAACTATCAATTTAGAAATTGCATTTAGTATTATACTCTATGCTACAATACTTTTTTTAATGGTGCCTTTTATAAAAATTATATTACAAAATGCAATAAATTTTAGTTTTGATAAAAACGCAAACTATGTTAGTTCAATAATTTTTTTTGCAATTATAGCATACTCTTTCGTTTCTTATAAACTCGTTCATTTAAATATTTTGGGTGCATTTATTATAGGCTACAGTCTGCAAACGCTAAATTTGTCTAAAACTATCAAACTTGATAATTTATTCAAAAAGGCAAAATCACAACTTAAAACATTACAAAATTTTTTTGAGCCATTCTTTTTTGTATATATAGGTTTGTCATTTAATCTAAGCCAATTGAGTTTTTCAACTTTTAACAGGCTTATAACAGACTTGCTTATATTCTTAACAATAGCTATCCTAGGCAAGATGGCTAGTGGATTTTTTATTAATGGTTTTTATAACAAATTAGCTGTTGGGTTTTCAATGATACCAAGGGCAGAAGTTGGATTAATTTTTGCTACAATTGGAAAAACAAGTGGAATTCTAAATGATGAGCTATATGCTTTAATTGTTTTAATATCACTATTAACTACACTTGTTACACCCTTTGCGTTGCAGCTTATAAGCCCAAAAATTTCTTGACAAAAAAAATAGCCTAAGTTATACTAGCTGCAGTTTTAAAATTAGGAGTTTAATGAATGGAAGTTCCCAACTCGTGCAACAAAACTTATATGTAAGCAGATGGGTAAACTTAGCATAAACTCATCTGCTTACAAATGTTAGGGGTGAGTTTATGCTAAGTTTATCAAGTATAAATTTTGATGTTGTTAAAAAAAGAAGTTTGATTGCTGATTTTATATTTATTTTATTGCTTTTAAGCTTTCTGTATATAATTTCACACTATGCCAAACAAGCTACATCTCATATAAACTATGAAGCAAATATAAATCTTTCTATCGGTTCATTGATCAAATACAGTCTTTTCTCTTTATCAAGAGCACTTATTGCATTTGGTTTTTCTTTTGTTTTTACAATTTTTTATGGGTACTTTATGTATAAAAATAAAACCGCAGAAAAACTATTGTTGCCTATCTTAGATATCTTACAAAGTATACCCGTACTTGGTTTTTTACCTGCTGTAGTTTTAGCTTTAATTGCATTATTTCCAAATAGTAATACAGGTCTTGAACTTGCCAGCATAATAATGATTTTTACAGGTCAGGTATGGAATATGGTTTTTGGGTTCTATGGAACATTAAATAGTATACCTCAAGAATTTAATGAAGTTGCAAGTATATATAAACTAAATTGGTGGCAAAAGTTTAAATGGATAGAATTTCCCACTACTATTTCATCCCTTATCTGGAATAGCATGATGAGTATGGCAGGCGGTTGGTTTTTTCTTATGGTATGTGAAGAATTCTCACTTGGAAATAAAAATTTTAGATTAGAAGGTTTAGGGTCTTATATGTCTACAGCAGCAAATGCTGGAAATTATACTGCAATGTTGTATGGTATTTTGGCTATGATTATAATTATCGTGGTACTAGATCAATTTGTATGGCAACCACTTGTCGCGTGGTCTGAAAAATTTAAGATTGAATATTCTTTAACTTCAAAACCCAAAGAATCATGGTTTTTAAACTTACTTATAGATTCAAATATATTAGAATTTGTAAGAAATTCATACAAAAAAACTTCAATGTGGTTCGAAGAAAAATTTAAATATTTAAAAACAAACACAAAAAAAGAAAAAAACAGAAAAATAAAAAAAAATCTGGTAGCTAAATTTTTTGCAAACCTAATCTTAATAGCAATTGTTATTTTTATTATCTACACTAGTTATAAAATCATTTTTATGATAAAAAATCTGCCATCTATTACATGGTATACGATTTTCAAATCAGATGCATATACACTAATTCGTGTACTGATAACAATTTTAATAGGTTCTTTATGGACAATACCGCTTGGTATATATTTAGGTCTATCTCCAAAACTATCAAAGATTTTACAACCAATTATACAAATTACTGCTAGTTTTCCTGCACCTATGCTTTTCCCTGCTTTAATAGGTCTATTTTACATTTTAAAAATAAATTTAAGTTATGGAAGTGTTATTTTAATGTTGATGGGTACACAATGGTATATTCTCTTTAATGTGATAGCTGGTGCTTTAAGTATTCCGTCTGAAATGATTGAGATGGGCAAAATTTTTAAGCTTTCTTTATGGGAAAGATTTAGCTCAATTTACTTTAAAGCTATATTTCCCTATCTCGTAACAGGTTGGATAACAGCCGCAGGTGGTGCTTGGAATGCTTCTATTGTAGCTGAATATGTTACATTTAAAAATCAAACTTTAACAACAACCGGTATAGGAGCCCTTATCAGTCAGGCAGCTAACTCAGGACAAATTCCACTTTTAGCAGCCAGTGTTTTAACAATGGCTCTAACTGTGGTATTTTTTAATAAACTTGTATGGAAAAACCTCTATAAGATATCGCAAAACTATAAAGTGAGGTGAGTTATGGATGCAATTTGCAGTATAAAAAATGTCTCGCAAAGTTTTAGCCTATCAACAAAAAAATCATTAGAAGTGCTTAAAAACATAAGCTTTGACATATATGAAAATGAAGTGGTATCAATTTTGGGACCTTCTGGTTCTGGGAAATCTACGCTTTTGCGTATGATTTGTGGTATATTAAAACCATCTTCAGGTAGTGTATTCTATAAAGGAAAACCTGTAGTTAATATAAATCCTAATGTTTCAATGGTTTTTCAAAATTTTGCCCTATTGCCATGGCTTAATGTTGAAGAAAATATAAAATTGGCCTTAAAACCACTTAATCTTGATAAAAATGAAGTAGAAAAATATACAAACATGGTAATAAAAATAACAGGTCTTACTGGTTTTGAAGAAGCATATCCTAAAGAATTATCAGGTGGCATGCAACAGCGTGTAGGTGTGGCAAGAGCTCTTGCGGTTCAACCAGAATTACTTTTAATGGACGAACCTTTTAGTCATGTTGATACGCTTGTTGCTGAATCATTAAGATCTGAGTTAATCGATATCTGGCAATCAACCCAAAATCCCAAATCAATACTCATTGTAAGTCACGATATCAAAGAAGTTGTGTATTTGAGTGATAGAATAATCGTTCTTGGTGGTAAACCAACGCAAATTAAAACCGTAATAGAAAACAAATTGCCTCGCCCAAGGGATTATAGAAGTATTGATTTTTTAAACATGGTTGATTACATCCATGATATTATTACAGCAAGCGATTTACCTGATATACCAGAAGCTATAGAAACACAAAGAAAAGAAAATGTTTTTGAAGCATTACCAGAGGCCTCACCTGGAGAAATTGTTGGTTTACTTGAATTTTTAGACTCACACGGAGGCTATGATGATATATTCCATATAGCTGTTGAACTAAATAGAGAATTTGGGGATATAATTAAAATTACAAAAGCAGCTGAATTGTTAGATTTTGTTGATACACCAAGGCGAAGCATCGTTTTTACCACAATTGGAAGAAAATTTATTGAATCAGACATAGAACAACGCAAACAAATTTGGAAAAAAGAAATTCTTGATTTAAGACTCGTAAGACACCTTGTTGATATCGTTAAAAATTCAGATAACGAATTTTTGTACAAAGAAGATATTATAAATGAAATAAGCAATAGACTACCTCAAGAAGATCCCGAAAAAATATTTAAAACATTTATTAGCTGGACAAGGTTTGCAGATTTGTTAGCTTATGATAGTGAAACAGAAGAGGTAAGCTTGCAGTAAATGATCAATGAAAATGGCATTATTGTAAAAAAAACAGGATCACCAAATATCAATTTTGTCAAAATAATTACACCAAAAGGTAAAATTGATGCTATTGTTTACGGTAAGAAACAATTAAGTTTACTTTACCTATTCAATTTTGAACTTAAAGAATCAAATAATATATACATTGTTAGTAAATTTTATCTAATTGATAAATTTGAATTTTTGAACACAAAAGAAAAACTAATGGCAGCTTTTTTTATTATAGATGTTGCAAGCCAAATTGATATCGATTACGATTTTCTCTTACAAACAATAAAATTGCTAGAGCAAAACAATATAAAATATTGTATAGACAGTTTTCTGGTTAGGCTTTTAAGTCAAAATGGCATATACAAAAAAGAATTTAGCAAAACAGAAAACCTTATTTCAGAGCTAGAAAAATATTTAGGAAAAAAATTGAAGGTGAGCTTAGATGAAGTGTTTATTGCAACGCGTTAGTTACGCAAAACTTTATATTGATAATACACTGTATTCCCAAATAGCCAATGGTTTACTTGCGCTTGTATGTTTTTGTAAAAATGATAATAAACAAAATATTGATTTAATGGTAAAAAAGATTATCAATCTGAGAATTTTTGAAGATTCTAATAAAAAGTTTAATTTATCATTAAAAGAAATTAATGGCTCTATAATGCTTGTTAGTCAATTTACTTTGGCAGCAGACACAAAAAAGGGCAACAGACCATCTTTTTTTGATGCGATGGAACCCCAAAACGCTTCCCAGCTTTACAATGAAATGATAGAGGAATTCAAAAAATATAATATAAATACTCAAACTGGTATTTTTGGTGCTTCAATGAAAATTGAACTTCTAAATGATGGACCTGTCACAATAATGCTTGAAAATTAAATGGGCTCTAAAAATAATAGAGCCCAAAAAAATTATCTATTCTATAACCACTAATTTTGAATCAGCAGCAATATTTTCTCCTTCTTTTACGAAAAGCTCCTTTACTTCACCACTTTTTGGTGCTTTAATTTCATTTTGCATTTTCATTGCTTCTAATATTAACAGTATATCGCCTTCTTTAACGGTATCGCCAACAGCTACTTTTACACTTATTACTCTTCCAGGCATTTCTGATTTTATTATCTGTTTGCCTTCTGCAACAGTCCCACCTCTGCGTTGCAACAATTTTGCTTTCATTTCATCAATAACACTGATTTTAAACAAATCACCTTCAGTTAATACATTATAGTTGTTTTCACCTTTGTAATCTACATCAGCTTCAAAAGATTCATTGTTAATAAGCAAAGAATACACACTACCTTCTGTTAGTCTTGCATCTACAACATATGATTTATCGTCTATATAAACTTCAAATTTGTTAGCTTCAAGTTCTTTAACTTTTACCTTATACTCAATATCATCCATTTTTACTACATAGGACATATTTTAACTCCTTTAATTTTTTAAGAGGTTTTATAGATATCTCCAAAGCTTAAACCAAGCATTGCAGCCCTTTTTCCTGCTTCTTTCCATGGGCTTCCGGCGCCACACGTTTCTTTAAATACTAAGAGTTTATTTTTTAGTGATTTTTCTCTTAAATACTCAGCAATAGCAGCAGCAGCAATTGCAGCTATAGCAGAACCTTCCCTTGGTTGAGGTTTTTCTAAAACTTCCTTATCTATGAAGTCTGTACTTATATTACCATCTATAAAATCTTGATTCCTTAAAACTTTTTGATGAAAAGGAATTGTAGTTTTAATGCCTTTTACGATAAACTCACTTAAAGCCCTCTGCATTCTTGCTATTGCTGCGTTTCTATCCTTTGCCCATACAAGCAATTTTGCTGCCATAGGATCGTAGTATATTGGGATTTCTGCTCCTTCATACACGCCTGTATCTACCCTAACACCAGGTCCACCGGGTAATCTTAAACCTTCAATTATACCAGGTGATGGCATAAAGTTTTTGTCTGGATCTTCCGCATAAATTCGACATTCAATTGCATGACCATACTGGCGAACTTCTTCTTGTTTTATTGGCAAAGGTTTACCTTCTGCTATACCTATTTGAAGTTTTACAATATCAATACCTGTTACAAGTTCAGTTACTGGATGCTCTACTTGAACTCTTGTATTTACTTCAAGAAAATAAAAATTCATATCTTTATCAACCAAAAATTCTACTGTACCCACACTATCATAATTTGCAGCAGCAACTGCTCTAACAGCGGCCTCACCCATTTTATGTCTTATTTCATCGTTAATTGCCATTGATGGAGATTCTTCTATAACTTTCTGATGCCTTCTTTGGATAGAACATTCCCTTTCAAATAGGTGAATACCTGTACCATATTTGTCTCTAGCAATTTGAACCTCAACATGCCTAGGTTTTTCTATAGCTTTTTCAATATACATTCTATCGTCGCCAAATGCGCTTAACGCTTCACCTTTAGCTAAATCATAAACAGCTTGAAATTCTTCCTTTGATTTTATAAGTCTCATGCCTTTTCCGCCGCCGCCAGCCGAAGCTTTAAACATTATTGGATATCCAATCTCATCTGCAATTTTTAGTGCTTCATTCAAATCTTTAACAGGATCTTTAATACCCGGAACTATTGGAACACCAGCTTCAATCATTTTTTGTCTTGCTCTAGTTTTGTCTCCTAAAATATACATTGATTGAGTATTTGGTCCAATAAATGTAATATTGTTTTTATTACAAGCATTTACGAATTCTGAGTTTTCTGCTAAAAATCCATACCCAGGATGAATGGCATCGCAATTGCTCTTAAGTGCGACTTCTATTATTTTGTCAATTCTTAAATAGCTATCAGTTGCAGGTGCAGGGCCAATATAATATGCTTCATCGGCATACCTTACATGTAAAGCATTTCTATCTACTTCGGAATACACTGCCACTGTTGTAATACCCATCTCTCTACAAGCTCTACATATCCTAACGGCTATCTCGCCTCTATTTGCAATCAATACTTTCTTAAATTTTTTATAAGCAACCATTTTCCCTCCTATAGTGGAATGTTACCATGTTTTTTTGGTGGATTTGATTCTCTTTTGTTTTTAGTTAATTCCAAAGCTTGAATAAGTTTTAATCTGGTTTGGGCTGGATCAATTATTTCATCAATATATCCAAGTGATGCAGCAATATATGGGTTTGCAAATTTTTCTCTATACATCTTTACAATTTCAGCTTTCTTTTCTACAGGATTTTCTGCTTCCTGAATTTCCCTTCTAAACAATATATTAACTGCACCATCTGGTCCCATAACTGCAATTTCTGCAATTGGATACGCATAGTTTATATCTGCTCTAAAATGTTTTGAACCTAAAACATCATAGGCTCCACCGTAAGCTTTTCTTACAATCAATGTAATTTTAGGAACAGTTGCCTCAGCGTATGCATAAAGCAATTTTGCACCATGGATTATAACGCCATTGTGTTCTTGAGCAACACCTGGCATATATCCTGGCTGATCTTCAAAAGTAATAATTGGAATATTAAACGCATCACAAAACCTAACAAATCTTGCAGCTTTAATAGCTGCTTTATAGTCAAGAGCACCTGCAAAATACATTGGCTGATTTGCAACAATGCCAACGCTTCTGCCTCCAAGCCTTGCAAAACCAATTACAATATTTTTCGCATAATTTTCTTGAATTTCAAAGAAATAATTTTCGTCAACTACTTTTTTAATCAGGTCTTTTATATTATAAGGTTTATTTGGGTCAGATGGTATAAGATCATAAATTGATTCTTCATTTCTATTTATTGGATCATCTGTTGGCACAAATGGTGGCTCTTCCATATTGTTTTGTGGTATAAATTGCAACAATTCTCTAACTAACATTAAAGCATCTTCATCATTTTCTGCAGCAAAATGTGCAACCTGCGTCTTAGTAGTATGAGCTTCTGCACCACCAAGTTCCTCTTTGGTTATTTTTTCGCCTGTTACTGCTTCTATTACATCTGGACCCGTTATAAACATAAAACTTGTATTTTTTACCATTATTGTAAAATCTGTCACTGCAGGAGAATACACTGCACCACCAGCCGTTGGACCCATAATAACTGAAATCTGTGGCACAACACCAGAAAACAGTGTATTTCTCAAAAATATATCAGCATAACCACCAAGTGATTCTACACCTTCTTGGATTCTAGCACCACCAGAATCATTTAAACCAATTACAGGAGCACCTGTTTTAGCGGCTAAATCCATAATTTTACATATTTTTTTGGCATGCATACTAGAAAGAGATCCACCAAAGACTGTAAAATCCTGACTAAAAACATACACCAATCTTCCATCAATCGTGCCATATCCAGTAACAACGCCATCACCATAAATTTTTTGTTTATCCATCCCAAAATCTGCACATCTGTGCACAACAAATTTATCTAACTCAACAAAACTGCCTTCATCAAGCAGTAAATTAAGCCTTTCCCTTGCTGTTAGTTTGCCTTGAGCATGCTGTTTTTCAATGCGCTGTAAACCGCCACCAATTTCAGCTTCTTGCTCTTTTTCTTTTAGTTCATTCAGTTTATCTTTCATTTACTCCTCCTATAAAAATATACTATCTTCCTAATTTATACTAAGTTTATTAAATTTTGTCAATCTTTTTACTTATTTATTTTATAGAGTTAATAATATTTAGAATTTCTTGTGAATTTTTGCTATTATTTATACAAAAATTAATTAACTTTGCGTTTTTATACCCACTTAAATATCGATGCGCAAATTTTCTAAATAATTTATGTGCATTTTCTCCATACTCTTCAATCATTAAAGTAAAATGATTTAACATAAGATTTTTTATATATTCAATATTTCTTGAGCTATCTTTTTTATTTAATAAGTCTTCAAAAATGTACGGCTTTTTTAAAGCAGCCTGTCCGATCATAAAATACTTGCAATTTGTAATCTTTTTGACTTCTTTTAATTTTTCATAAGAATCAATACCTCCATTAGCTACAACAGGTATTTTTAAACGGCTACAAACAAGAGCAATATGTTCATAATCAACGCTTGAGTTATAAAAGCCATTTCTTAAACGAGCATGAATTGTAACCATGTCACAGCCTGCATTTTCCAGATCTTTATAAAAATCTATCGTATTTATGTTATCATTATCAAACCCCATCCTGACTTTAACACTAACTGGTTTTTTAATGTATTTTTTAAGTGATTCCACAATACTTATAAGATGTTTTTTTTCTTTTAACAAATATGCGCCTGCTTTTGCCTTTAAAACTTTTGGTACAGGACAGCCTGCATTGATATCTATGATATCGCACATTGATTCTATCTTTAATGCAGCTTTTATAAACAGATCTATATCATACCCAAAAAGTTGGATAGCAAAGGGTATTTCATTATAATTTCGTTTTGCTAAAGCAAATGCCTTAGGGTTGTTGTAGTATATAGAATTAATAGATATTAGTTCGCTAACGGTCAAACCTGCCCCATAATCTTTGGCTATTTTTCTAAAAGGTTTATCCGTATAAGATGCCATGGGTGCTAAAAAATAGTTAGATGAAAAATTCATCTATTCATAGATTCTAAAAATTCTTTGTTGCTTTGAGTCTTTGAAAGTTTCTCCAGTAAAAATGTCATAGCATCTACATCGTTCATTTCCATAAGTACTTTTCGCAGTATCCATAATCTGTTTAAATCTTCTTTTGGTATCAATAATTCTTCTTTTCTTGTACCACTTCTTGTCACATCTATTGCAGGGAAAATGCGCCTATCGGATAAATTTCTATCCAAATGCAATTCCATATTACCTGTGCCTTTAAATTCTTCAAAAATAACATCATCCATTCTTGAACCAGTATCGATAAGAGCTGTTGCAATAATCGTCAAACTACCGCCTTCTTCAATATTTCTTGCTGCCCCAAAAAATCTTTTTGGTTTTTGCAAAGCATTAGAATCCAAACCACCAGATAAAACCTTACCGCTTGGTGGAATTACTGCATTGTATGCCCTTGCAAGTCTTGTTATTGAATCAAGCAAAATTACTACGTCAAGTTTTCGCTCAACAAGCCTTTTTGCTCGCTCTAAAACAATTTCTGCAACCTGTATATGCCTATCTGGTGGCTCATCAAATGTTGAACTTATTACATCGGCCTTTACAGAGCGAGCCATGTCTGTTACTTCTTCTGGCCTTTCATCAATCAATAAAACCATCATAACAACTTCTGGGTGATTTTGTGATATACTATTTGCAATATTTTGTAAAAGCACAGTTTTACCAGTTCTTGGGGGTGCAACAATTAAACCTCTTTGACCTTTGCCAATTGGCGTTATTAAATCCATCACACGCATTGCAACATTATCTTTTGAAACTTCCAATTTTATCCTTTCCATTGGATAAAGTGGCGTTAGATTATCGAAATAATCGCGTTCTTTCATATGCTCTGGGTCTTCGAACTCTACAGCCTCGACCCTCAAAAGTGCCCTGTATTTTTCATTATCTTTGGGCTCTCTAATTTGTCCAGAAACAAAATCACCCGTTCTTAAGGCAAATCTTTTTATCTGGCTTGGAGATACGTATATATCGTTTTGAGATGGTAGGTAGTTATTTTTCTGAGATCTTAAAAAACCAAAACCATCAGGCAAAATTTCGAGTACACCTTCGCCATAGCTTATACCTTCTTTTTCAGATAGCTTTTTCGTAATTTCAAAAATTAACTGTTCCTTTTTTTTACTTGCAATAGCTATCTCCAAAGCTTTTGCTATCTCTATTAACTCTACAAGTTTCTTTTTTTTTAAATCTTCAATGTTGATATCCATCATGCAATTTTAATACCCTCCTATTTTATTTATTTTTTTATTTCAATTTGGTTATACGTGTCAAGCTTGATTTAAGCGAAAATTTAATATAACTATCTATCACTTTTTTATCTATCTTTTCTATCTTGAAGTTATTGACAACTATGTTTTTTGATATTGAAGAAATAGCATTTTTTGTTGATAATCTCAATATATTTTTGCCGATAAAAGTATTAATGACAAGTCCAAAATTTGCTTTAAGAGGTTTATCTAAAGCGCTTTTTCTTTTTAATACAAACGAAACGACATTTAAATAATTAGCATAGTAGGCATCTGATAAAAGCTCAACACTAATATGTTCAAATGAATTTACTATTTTATAATCACTCAAAAAAACTTCATGCATTATTTTATCGGAAGCCAAATGAGATAAGTACCCAAGCGCAAATGATAATTCTTTTTCATTTTTTGCACTATCAATAAGTTTATCAGCAAAATCAAAATTATGTGAGTTGTTTTTCTTTGATACAAGTTTTTTTGCAACCATAAAATCTGGTGCTAAACTACCGTATAAAAATTCCCAAAAATTGTTTGAAACGATAGGATAAAAAACGCTTCCATAAGCTTTAAGCTCATCGAGCAAGTTAAACGATATAAGTGTATGTACGCCTGGACCCCATGCAAGAGCCATTTGTGGTATAAGCAAAAAGATAAAAAAAATTAAGAAAATTAACATAAATGTATTTGCTATTTTATACATTTTTTTCTAATAATCAAGCAAAAAAACACCACCAATGTTGCGACCAGTAAGCTTATCTCTTCTGTAAGAAAAAAAATCTTTACTTTCATAAGTGCATATTTTTAAATCAACTATATTATTCATATTAATGCCTTTTTCTACTAACGATTCAATTATAGATGAGCTCAGTGATAAAAATTTTTTACCATCTTTGAATTTTATAAATTTCTGGTCAAATAAATTTGCAACATCGTCTTTGACTTCATAGCAATTCTCACAAATATGAGGACCTAATGTTACTATAATATCTTCACTTTTAGAGCCTAAACTGTAGAGTTTTTCAAGCATTTTTTGTGAAATTTTCAAATATGCACCCTTCCAGCCACTATGAACACTTGCAATAATTTTATTTTTTACATCCATAAAAATTACTGGACAACAATCTGCAAATTTTATAGACAAAAAAACACCCTTTTTATCAGTGAAAAAACCATCAGCATCAACAACTTCTCCATTATATTCAATAATATTATCAGAATGAATCTGATTTAACATTGCAATTGTGCTAACATTCAATTGTTTTTTGACAATTTCAAGGTTTTTTTCTACATTTAATGCCAAATCACCTACAGTATAGCTAACATTTAGAGAATCAAAAGGGGGATTGCTAACACCTGATTCTCTATCAAAAAAAACGCATCGTGCGCCAAATTGCCTGTATCTTTCATCTTCAAAAATCATACCAAAAACTCACCACCATAGTAGGAAACTAGCTTTTCAGGAATTTTAACATTTCCATCTTTTGTTTGGAAATTTTCTAAAATTGCTGCAAAGCATCTACCAACCGCAACACCAGAACCATTTAAAGTGTGTGGATAATAATTTCCTTTACTTCCTTTCACTTTTATTTTAGCCCTTCTTGCTTGAAAATCAAGTGTATTTGAACAAGATGAAATCTCTCTATAACGGTTTTGCGAAGGAAACCATACTTCAAGATCGTATGTTTTGGCGCTTGCAAAACCTAAATCCCCGCTACATAACATAACTACCCTATAGGGCAAACCTAATTCTTTTAAAACTAATTCGGCTTGGTTTGTTAAGCTTTCTAAAGCATCAAATGAATCTTGAGGCCTAGTAAATTGTACAAGCTCAACTTTATTGAATTGATGCTGTCTGATTATGCCACGGACATCTTTGCCATAGCTTCCTGCTTCTTTTCTAAAACATGCACTGTAGGCTACATACTTAATTGGAAGCAATGATTCGCTTAATAGTTCATCTTTGTGAAAATTAACCAGGGGCACTTCTGCTGTAGGGATTAAAAATTGACCTTCCACATTGTAGGCTTCTTCTTTAAATTTTGGAAACTGACCTGTACCAATCATGCTATCTTCATTTACAATATAAGGAACAATGATTTCGCTGTAGCCATTTTTAGTATGCAAATCAAGCATAAAATTGATTAGAGCACGCTCTAATTTTGCACCCTGATTTTTATAATAAACAAACCTGCTACCAGAAACCTTAGCAGCCCTATCAAAATCCAAAATATCCAAATCTTTTGCGATCTCATCATGGGCTTTTACTTCAAATTCAAATAACTTTGGCTCTCCAACCCTTCTTATTTCAACATTTTCGCTCTCATCTTTTCCAAGAGCGACTGAGTCATCCACTAAGTTTGGCACCAAAAGCCACATAGACAAAAATTGCTCATTTTTTTTAGATAGACTTTCTTCAAGGTTTTCTATTTCTAAAGAGATACTTTTGACTTTGGCTTCAAGCTCTTTTGAATCACCTTTTTTTGCTTTAATTGAACCAATTTCTTTGGAAATTACCTTCCTTGTGTGTAAAAGAGAGTCTATTTCAGATTTAATTTTCCTTATTTGTTCATCAAGCTCAATAAGTTTATTCAAATCTATGCTTGTATTACCTCTTTTTTTTAGCGTATCTTCAATTAATCTTGGGTTTTGTCTTAAAATACTCACATCAAGCATTTACAACCTCTATCAAATATTGTTTAAATTCTTCTTTGATTGAATCATCCTGTAAGGATAGCTCAACTGTAGCTTTGAGAAAACCTAACTTTGATCCGCAATCAAATCTTTTGCCTTCAATCAGTTTGCCATATATAGCTTCTTTTGTAGATAAAAACTTTATGGCATCAGTTAATTGCAATTCATTATTTTTTCCATAAGGTATCGACTGTAATGCTTCAAAAATACGTGGTGTAAAAATATACCTGCCAATAATAGCAATATTACTTGGTGCTTCTTGAGGGCTCGGTTTTTCAACAAACTGGTCAAGTTTATATATATTTTCTTCAAATTTTATACCACCAACTATCCCATACTTGTCTGTTTCTTTTTGATTAACCATTTCAAGACCAAGCACAGAACAATTGTACTTATTGTAAACTTCCATTAATTGCTCTATCGCACCTTTTTCATTAATAATTATGTCATCTGGCAAAATCACAACAAACGGTTCATTACCCACAACATCTTTTGCTCTCAAGATTGCATGTCCAAGACCCTTCGGCTCTTCCTGGCGCATGTAAACAAAATCTGCCATATTACTAATCGAGCGCATTTCTTCGATCAATTCTTCTTTATTGTGCAACTTTAAATGAAATTCAAGCTCAAAAGAAATATCAAAATAGTCTTCAATAGCTCGCTTGCCTCTTCCTGTTATTAGTATTACCTGTTCAATACCTGCATCAACTGCTTCTTTTACACCGTAGTGAATTAAAGGCTTATCCACCAAAGGCAGCATTTCTTTTGGTGACGATTTAGTAACAGGCAAAAATCGGGTACCAAATCCTGCAACTGGAAATACCGCTTTTCTTATTTTAGGCATGTTAACCTCCCAGTGATTTATCAATTAACTCAAGCGTATGGAGCGTTTTTATCTCATCATGACCTGCAATATGCAAAGCTTCTGATAATTGCATAATGCATGCACTGCAACCTGTCACAAGTACTTGAGCTTTACTATTCAATATATTGTTAATTTTTCTTGAAGCAATTTTCAAAGATAAATCTCTGTAGTCTATACTAAATGTACCACCATTACCACAACATCTATCGGCTTCTTTCATTTCTTTAAATTTTGCAGCATGCTTTATTAAATCTCTTGGTTCATTTTTAACCTTTTGCGTACGCTTTAGGTGACATGGATCATGGTAGGTTACAGTTAACCCAGTGTCCTTTAATCTATCTTTTATATCTGTATTATCATATAGGTATTTTACCGGGTCAATTATCTTTTCTGCAAATTCAGTAGCTTTTTTTATGTATTCTTCATCATCAAAATACATAAATAATTTTGGATAATCAAACTTCATCATGCTAGCGCAAGTTGGCTCAAGAACCACTAAATAATCAATATCTTGATTGTAAAATAAATCAATGTTTCTTTTGGCAAGAATTTTTGCATCATCAAAATTACCACTAAAATAAATAGGAGCACCGCAACAACTTGCTTTTTTTTCTATTAAGTAGCTAATATTTAGTTTATGTAATATATTTATAAAAGCATCACCTATTTTTACATATGTATAATTTATCAAGCATCCAGGGAAAATTGATATTTTTGCATTTTTTCCGTAACTTTCATATTTGTGATAAAAAGTTTTTGGCGCTAAAGGTGGTAGTAGTCTGTCTTTATCAACAAAAGGTAATTTTATTTTTAAGCTATTAGACTGTCTTGATGTATTGGTATTTTTGTTAAATAAAAACACAGATAATAAATTTGCGCTTAGAGCACTTAAATCCATAAGGTTCCTATTTAGAAGTATTTTTGCCATTACTTTTTTATAAAGTGGCAAACCATGTAATTCTACAATCCGCCTTCTTGCAATTTCAACTATTGTATCTGTGCCAGAATCATTTGGACAAGCTTCAACGCAAGTGGTACATAAAAGACACTTATATAGATAATCTTTGGATTTTTCACTATCAAAATCAAAGTTGCCTTTTATAAACTCACTTAATAAACTTATATGACCACGGGCAACAAAAGGCTCCTGGCGCAATTCCTTAAAAACGGGACATACGCTGCGACACAGACCGCACTTTACGCACGATTCCCACTCTTTTTTTAATCTCTCATCCATTATAGTTTCATTTTATGAGGGTTTAGTATATTGTTTGGATCAAATGCATATTTTATTTGTTTGTATAACTGTATTGTTCTTGAACCCACCTGGCGCTCCAGATAATCTTGCTTGGTGATACCAATACCATGCTCACCGCTAATAGAACCACCTAACTTTAAACATTCATCAAAAACTTCATCCATTGCTTGATACGCTCTTTTTTCTTCATCTTTATCTTTTGTGTTATACATAATATTTGTATGAATATTACCATCACCTGCATGACCAAAATTGACTATCAAAACATTGTACTTTTTTGCAATCTCTTGAGTTTTTTTAATCATTTCGGCAATTTTAGATCGTGGCACAACTATGTCCTCGTTTAATTTACCATCAGCTATGCGCTTTAGTGTAGGTGAAATCGACCTTCTTGCAAGCCAAATGCTTTCTTCTTCTTCAATTGAATGTGCAATTTTAACTTTTGCCCCATTTTCAGTACATATTTGCACTATTTTTTCTACATCTTCTTTAATTTGAAATTTTGAGCCTTCCACTTCAATGATTAAAATAGCATCGGCGTCTGTTGGCAAATTAGCTTTCAGAGCATCTTCTACAGTAAGTATTGCTTGATGGTCAACAAATTCTAAAGAACTCGGTATAATTTTATTTTTTATTATATCACTTACAGTTTTAGCTGCAAGGCTCATATCATAAAAAGTAGCTTGCAATGTTTGACTACCTTGTGCAATTGGATGTAACTTCAATAGCGCTTTTGTTATAATACCTAGTGTTCCTTCACTACCTACAAATAGCTGTGTTAAATTATATCCTGCAACATCTTTAACATTTTTAGATCCAATATTAATTATAGAACCATCTGCAAGCACCACTTCTAAACCTAAAACCCAATCTTTAACTACCCCATACTTAACCGCTTTTGGACCACCTGCATTTTCTGCTATATTACCACCAATTGAAGAAAACTTCCAGCTTGAAGGATCCGGTGGAAAAAACAAACCAAACGGCTTTAATTTTACTTGTAAATCATAATTTACCACACCAGGCTCAACTGTAGCAATCAAATTATCTAAATCAATCTCTATTATATTATTCATAAGTTCCATTGAAAGCGCAATCCCACCATCAATATTTAAAGCTCCACCACTAAATCCACTTGCGCAACCTCTGGCAACAACAGGTATTTTATTTTCATTTGCAAACTTTACTATTTTGCTTACTTCTTCAGTATTTTTTGGAAGTACCACGCAATCTGGCATATACATTTTTTGCGTGGCATCGTAAGCATACTGCAGTTTATCAATTTTTTCATCTAAAAAACGATTTCCCAGTAAATCCTTTAAATAATCAAATTTCATATTACGCCTAATTTATAATATGGTTATTAAAAAGTCAATGGTGACTATACATTAGCATTTAATTCTATAAAATGTTTGATTGCTTCAATACTATTTTCTTGCTCAAAATTTCTTTTTTTTGTTTTAAGCTTTGCTAATTTTTCAGGCATGTCTATTTTAAAGCCCAAAGCATTTTCTATAGCTTCACTAAATTTAGCGGGGTGAGCAGTAGCCAAACATATTGTTTGTTTACCTTCCTTTAAGGCCGCTTTAACTCCACAAGCAGTATGTGGATCTATAATATAATTATATTTTTCATAAAAATATTTAATAGTTTCTAAAATTTCCTTATCGCTTGTTCTATACGCGCTAAAATCGCTTTGTATTTGATTGAGTTTATCGGTAAATGAAAGTTTGCTATTTTTATTTAATTCCACCATCAAATTTTTAACTTTGTTACAATCTTGATCATATAAGTAATAGATATAACGCTCAAAATTGCTTGCAAGTTGTATATCCATAGAAGGACTTAGCGTTTTTTTAACATTTTGTTTTGAATAATCACCAAAGCGCACAAACCTATACAATACATCATTTTCGTTAGTAGCCAATATAAGTTTTTCTATGGGTAAACCCATTAATTTAGCTAAATATCCTGCAAATATATCACCGAAGTTGCCTGTTGGTACACTAAACAATACATTTTTACCTATTTTTAAAAATGCATAGTAATAATATACAATCTGAGCTAAAATACGCGCAAAATTAATAGAATTGATAGAGCCTAAATGGTACTTTTCTTTAAATGCATTGTCTTTAAAAATTTCCTTTATGATATTCTGGCAATCATCAAATGTACCATATATGGCTATTGGAAAAACATTTTTATCTTCAATATCACACATTTGAAGCTCTTGAGTAGGGCTTACGCCATTTTTAGGATAAAGTATAAATACCTTGACATTTTTTTTGCCTTTAAGTCCATAAATTGCGGCACTACCCGTATCGCCACTTGTAGCACCAAGCACATTCAATGTTTGATTGCGCTCATCTAAAATATACTCAAAAAGATTTCCTAAAAACTGCAAAGCAATGTCTTTAAAAGCATAAGTTGGGCCATGGAATAACTCTAAAATATATAAGCTATCAAATTGCCTAATAGGTGTAACCTCAATATCATCAAAAACAGCATAGCTCTTTTCAATAAGATCAAATATGTCTTTTTCTTTGATATCATCTATATAGAGTTTAAATATTTCAAATGCAATGGATTTAAAATCATCGTTTTTTAAATTTTGTGGCAAAAGTTTTGGTACAAATTCTGGCACAATGAGGCCACCATCTGTTGCAAGGCCCATCATTATTGCATCTTTAAAGCTAATCTTATCTACACCACATCGCGTGCTTTTATAAAACATATACTCTCCTTAATTATGCGGTATACTGCTTGCAGCCCCTGCAAAGTATTTTAAATCCTCGTTTGTAAATTTCATACCCAAACCTATAAAAGGCGATCTTGATTGGCTATTCAATAAGTCATTAACACCACCATATAAATAAAAATGTCTTAAAATTCTATATGAAGCTTGAATCCTAACTTGTGCATTGTGATCCCTTATATCGTTTGAATGGTTAAAATCAAATGCATCCGCTGTTAATTTCAGATCAGGCGTAACATAATAGTCGGCACCAACACCAAAAGTTGACTCAATAATGCCACCTCTTATAACTATGTTATTGTAGCGCTTGCCCATTTCTGCTGTTATGCGCGTTTTTGTATTCTGACTAGAAGGATTTGGTGTATTTTCGTAATTCTTCTCATTAACCGCTTCAATTCTATAAAACCTATCAGGTGCTGTATATATATTTACACCCGCAATTCCCATAGAATTGCCACCGCGCGTTAAGTAATTACCTTGAATATTTGCCTGTACAAGTATTCTATTCATGCGGCCAAAGTACTCTTTTAAATCTTTAAGTGTTGAATTTAGGTTATCATAAACACTCTCATCATTAACAAGTTTACC
Source organism: Desulfurella multipotens (assembly GCF_900101285.1). Taxonomy (NCBI): domain Bacteria; kingdom Pseudomonadati; phylum Campylobacterota; class Desulfurellia; order Desulfurellales; family Desulfurellaceae; genus Desulfurella; species Desulfurella multipotens. The sequence goes on along the minus strand of NZ_FMYU01000004.1, from coordinate 29,696 downwards.
TACTGTACCTTTGCCTTCATTAATCTTTCTTGAAATCTCATCGATATTTGCCGTTGCGTTATTAATGTTATTGTAGATTTCATCTTTTGTCATAAGGCCACCAATGGTTCCTTTACCTTCTTTAACATTTTCTGTTAAAGCATAAATATTATTCAAAGAAGCATTGAGTTTACCCATTGAAGTTTTTGCATTTTCAAGCGCTACTTTTAAATCAGGTCTAGATTGCAAAACAGTTTCGTTTATATTTGACATTGCTTGGTTAAATGCAAGCATTGCCTGTTTTGCTTCTAAAATTGTCGCCCTGAGTGCCGCTCTGTTTTCATTGACTACTTCATTTAAATTAGCCGTTAATACGGCAATATTTTCAAGCGCTTTAGCAAGGTTATCTCTGTTTTGCTGATTTAGTACTTCACTTGCACCACGCACAACATTATTTAATCCAACAGCAGATTGTGTATAAATAAAAGACTGATTATTGGCTAAATAAATATTGCTTTTGCCTTGCGTAATCTCAATGTAGGTTTCTCCAAGCAAGCTTGTTGTAGAAATTGAACAAATTGAATCTTTGGGTATTTTATAATTAGAGTAAATTTCCATGGCAACTTTAGCACCCTGTGGTGTTAATTCAATATTTTTAACATAACCTACTTCAACACCAGCAACAGTTACTTTAGCCTTATTTTTCAGTCCAGATACATTTGAAAATGTTGCATAAAGTGTGTATGTTGGTCTTTTTGTAAGGCTAATTTGACCAAGCTTTATTGTCATTGCCCCAAACAATACTATTATAGCAAAAGCGAAAAGACCAATTGTTGTCTCTTTTTTCATTAATTAGCCTCCTTTAAATGCATCTAAAAACTCTCTAACAATTGGAGAATTTGATCTAAAGAAATTTTCTTTTTCATCAAACTCTATAATTTTCCCGCCATCTAAAAAACCTATAAAGTCAGCAATCAAGTTTGCTACATCAAGATCATGTGTAATAACCAGACACGTTGTATTTAATTTAGCTTTCATATCTTTAATAAGTTTTGCTATAGAATATGAAACAATTGGATCTAAACCAGTCGTCGGCTCATCGAAGAAAATTATTTGAGGTTTTGTAATAATAGCTCTTGCTAGCCCTACGCGTTTTTTCATACCACCAGATAGTTCACTCGGGTATTTTTCTTCCACATCACCAAGTTCTACCAAATCCAATACTCGTCTTACTTCGTCTTTGATATTTTTTTTATTAATAAGCTTATGTTCAACAACAGGAAAAGCTACATTTTCAAAAACATTCATCGAATCAAACAGGGCGGCTTCTTGAAAAAGCACACCAAATTTCATTCTTATTTTGTTAAATTCTGGCAATTTCATATCCAATAAATTTTTATTATCAAACATTATTTTACCAGAATCTGGTTTTAATGTACCTATAATACTTTTAATTAAGACACTTTTACCCTGGCCACTTTTGCCCAATATCACTGTTATTTTACCTGCTTCTATTTTTAGATCTAAATTGTTTAAAACTACCTGATTGCCAAAAGCTTTTCTTAAATTTTTAATTTCTATCATATTAAAATAAAAATGCTGACAAAATGTAATCAGCAACTAAAATAGCTACGCTTGATACTACAACAGCTTTTGTTGTAGACAAACCAACACCTTTTGCTCCTTTTGAGGTATTTAGACCCATATAGCAACCAATTGAAGAAATAATCAATCCAAATACTGCCGCTTTAATAAAACCATAGGTTAAATCGCTTAAATCAAGATATTGTTTTATATTGTCAATATAAGATACTGAATTGACTTTTAGTATAAAAACACCAACAATATAACCACCAATATTACCTACAACATTAGATAAAGCAACTAAAAACGGTAGCATAACAACAGTAGCAACAATTCTTGGCGTAACAATATAATTTATAGGGTCAACTGCCATAACCTCCATAGCATCTATCTGTTCTGTAATTTTCATTGTGCCAATTTCTGCACTCATTGCAGAGATATTTCTTGCAACTATCATTAAAGCAGTAAATACAGGAGAAAGCTCTCTGCCTAAAGACACGGCTACAGTATAGCCTATTATGTTTTCTGCACCAAACTTTTGGAAGCCATGGTAAATTTGTAAAGCTTCAACCATACCAATAAAAAGCGAGGTTAAAATTACAATAAAACTTGATGTTACGCCAATAGTGTAAAATTGATCAATGGTTTGTTTTATTCTCAAAGAACCCTTAAAAACATTAATTAATGCTTTTGAAGCTAAAATAACAATACCACCTAATTGGTCAATAAAATTTACTATTAAACTTCCAAAGTAAGTAAAAATAAACATTATATGTATACCTTTTTTGTTCTTAAACTTTTTCCAATATTAGTAAGAATTTCATAATTAATAGTTGATGCAAAGCGTGCTAAATCATCTGCATCTATCTTGCAATTTTTACTTTCGCCCATAATAATAACTTCGTCACCTACTCTGGCTTCAACATCGCTAACATCAATAGCAAACATGTCCATGCAAATAGTACCCACGCTTTTACATATTTTATCGTTTACAATTGCATTAAACTTATTAGACATGCATCTAAATAAACCATCAGCATAACCAAAAGCTACAATTGCAATTTGCATATCTTTATCTGCAATAAAGCTTGGACCGTAGCTTATTCCTTCCCCTTTATTTACAATTCGTTTACTTATAATAAAACTTTTTATACTCATAGCAGGCTTTATATTAATAGGATTATCTTCTATTTTTTTGGGATAGTATCCATACAAAGAAATACCAGCCCTTACCGCATTAAAATACGCATTTTTATAGTTCAATAAACCACCACTATTTGCTATATGATAGTATCTAACATCTAAATCACTGGATTTTATGGTATTAACTATATCTTCAAATTCGTCGATTTGCTTACTTGTTATTCTTACATCTGACTCTGAACTTGAAAAATGCGACATAACACCAACAATATCTATAAAATCTTTATTTTTTTTGTATAGCTCAATTATATGATTCAAATCAGATTTATTAAAACCTAATCTATTCATGCCTGTGTTGAATTTTAAATGTATCGGCAGCCTGCATTTTTTTGATTTTGAAAAATCTATAATTGATTGCAAAACAAAAAAATCATGAACAACAGGTGTTAAATTATAATTATATAAATCTTCAACATCGTCAAACCCCGATCTGCTTAAAATTAATATGTTGTTTTTAATGTTATTTTTTCTCAATTCGATAGCTTCCTGTGTAAAAGCTACGGCAAAATAGCTTTTTACATAGCTTATTAAACTTTGTGCAACTTCAATTGCTCCATGTCCGTAAGCATCTGCTTTAATTACAGGTATTACATCTACATTACCCACATAATTTTGTATGTTCTTAAAATTCTCAACTATTGTTTTTAAATTAATTTCTTTTATTACTTCATACATCAAAACTACCTATATTTATTTTAGCATAGTAATTGATTTTTGAAAAGAAAAAAGAAGGGCAAAAGCCCTTCTTAAAGTAAACTAGTACTTGCGTTTTAAAATCTCTTTTTGGAGAGATGCTATAGCTTTTGTGGGGTTTAATTCTTTTGGGCAGGCATGTATACAGTTTAATATAGTATGGCATCGCCATACACCGTGTATATTATTTACAGCATCAAGTCTCTCATCGCTGCCTTCATCCCTTGTATCCATAACAAAACGTGCTGCATTAAGTAATGCACTTGGACCCAAATAATCTGGATCAGCCCAATAGGAAGGACAAGAGCTTGAACAGCATCCACACAATATGCACTCATACAAACCATCAATTTTTGCCCTGTCTTCTACACTCTGCAATCTCTCTGTTCCAGGTGGTGGTGTTTTTTCTATTAGATACGGCTTTACTGCATAATACTTATTAAAAAAGTCAGTAAAATCGCATACCAGATCTTTAATAACAGGAAAACCTGGTAGAGGTTTAATAATTAAAACATTGCTGTTGTAATCCTCAATATGAGCCATACAGGAAGTTGTATTCATGCCGTTTATATTCATACCATCAGAACCACATACGCCTTCCCTGCAGCTTCTTCTATAACTAAGTGAACCATCTATATGCCACTTTATTTGATTTAAACCATCAAGCACCATCATTCCTTTTCTTTCTATAGTAACTTCATAATCTTTAAAATAAGGAGCTTTATCTTTTGCAGGATCGTACCTAAATACCTTAAATATTACTTTATCTCCAACATCAAATGCCATCTTGCCCCTCCTTAATATACCCTTTTCTTTGGTGGGAATGTTGGCGCAGTTGCACCTTTCATTCTAACAGGTTTGTAGTCAAGTTCCACTTTCCCATCTTTCCATTTGACAAGGGTATGTTTAAGCCAATTGACATCATCCCTTTCTGGATAATCATCCCTGAAATGACCACCGCGGCTTTCCTGCCTTGCAAGAGCAGCTTCTGTTTCCACTTTAGAAACATAAAGTAGAGATTCAAGTTCTAGTAGCTCAATCAACTCAGTGTTGAAATATGGGCTTTTATCTGTCATGCCAACTTTTTTAAATTCTTCAAAATATTTATCTATTTCTTTTAATTCTTCTTTAAGTCCACTTTCAATTCTAAACACAGACATGTTGTGCTGCATAGAATCTCTTAATCTCTCCCATATATCATCCATTTTAATTTCGCCTGGACCACCATCAAAATAAGCTTTAACCTGTTCAATAGTTTCTTTACCGTACTCATCGGCTATATTTTCAAGCGGTGGAGTCGGCCATTCTGGTTTTTCTTCTAAAACATATCTTGCCGCCCACTGTCCTGCCTGTTTACCGTTCACAACAAGATCTAGCAATGAGTTTGTACCAAGCCTGTTAGCTCCATGCACTGATTGACAAGCACACTCACCAGCTGCATAAAGACCTGGAATTCTAACTTCTTTTTCACCATCCCAATCTACAACTTCACCTTTTATATTAGTAGGTATACCACCCATATGGTAGTGAGCCGTTGGTTGGACTGGTATAGGTTCTTTTGTACAATCCACACCTACAAATTTATAAGCAAGTTCCCATATTCCTGGAAGTTTTGACATAATTAAATCTTTGCCCAAATGGTCTAATTTTAGCAGTATGTGGTCTTTCTTTGGACCCACGCCTCTACCTTCTCTTACTTCTGTTGCCATAGCACGTGAAACAACATCGCGAGAGGCAAGATCCATAACTTTAGGTGCGTATTTTGGCATAAAACGCTCACCAAGACCATTAACTAAATAACCACCTTCACCTCTAACACCTTCTGTTATAAGGTTTCCGACACCATAAATACCTGTTGGGTGAAATTGGACAAACTCTGGGTCTTCAATTGGAACACCAGCTTTTAAGCAAAGCTTCCACCCATCTCCAGTATTAATATGAGCGTTAGTACCAGTTCTATAGTTTCTTGTATTGCCACCGGTTGCAAAAATTACTGCTTGGCCAAAAAACATAGTAAATCCACCATTTACCATATCCCAGGCCAAAATTCCTATTGCTCGTCCAGTTTCTTTTTCTCTAAATAATTCTGCTGCATAGTACTCTGTATAATAACTTACATATTGAACAATATCAGGTCTTAATGTGCGCTCAAATAATGCGTGCAATAATGCATGGCCGGATCTGTCTGCTATTGCACATGCCCTCTGAACTGCTGACTCGCCAAAGTTTCTTGTGTGTCCGCCAAATCGTCTTTGGTAAATTGTGCCATTTTCATTCCTTGAAAAAGGCACTCCCCAGTGTTCTAGCTCGTATATTGTCTCTGGTGCATGTTTAATAAACTCTTCTATAGCATCTTGATCGCCTAAGTAGTCAGAACCTTTAACAGTATCATACATATGCCAAATCCAGTGGTCTTCTTCCATGTTACCAAGAGCAGCTGCAATACCACCTTGAGCAGATACAGTATGAGATCTTGTTGGATAAACTTCTGTAATAACAGCAGTTTTTAGTTTAGCAAGTCCGGTTTGCACAGCAGCAGCCAAACCTGCACCACCAGCACCAACTATAATAACATCAAATTCTTCAAGTTTAACTTTTATATCAGCCACATTAGCCTCCTTTTAGCCCTTAAATGGTATAATGGTTAGCGCAGCTAAAACCCAGTATAGTACGCCAACTACCCAAAAAAATCCTTTCCAAAAAACCCTCCATCCAGAATAAACATAATCTTCTATAACCATAAATATACCATTTATACCATGATAAAGTGCAAATGTCACAAATGTCATATCAAAAAGCTTCCATCCTAAATCAGACAGTCTTGCAGCTACTGCAGCATAACCTGCTCCGCCCACTGGTGCACTAATAAAGTGCTGTATAAAAAAGTGTCCAAGCAAAAGTACTAATAGAGCAATACCTGATACACGCTGCATTAACCAATTAAATTCACCTGATTTGCTACTGCCTTGATACCTATCAATATATCCTCTCATGTATTCCATAATCTACCTCCTAGCCAGCTAAACCCATCAACATAGGTATAGCGCCTGCTACAAAAACTAAGGCAAAAATAACCCAAAAAATCCATACGTTAGTTTTGTAATTGCTGCGTTCTGCTGCTCCTGCAAAATTAACAAGCACTACCCTTAAACCATTTACAGCATGATATGCTGCTACAAGCCACAGACCAACTTCTAATAACTTAAATACAGGACTTTCAAGAACGCCCATTGCCTGAGAGTAGCTTTGTGGGTTTTGTAAATTTGATATTACCCATTCATGGGCAAAAAGGTACAAAATTAAAAGTAAACCCGTCACCCTATGCAAAACCCAAGCTACAAAACCTTCGTGCCACTTATAAGATGCACTTGGTCGATACCAATTCATAAGCGTTTCTCGGCTAAAATCTTAGCCTCAAACCCCCTTTCATAAAATTTGTTAGAATATTAACTTAAAATTTATAAAATGTCAAATATTTCATAATTTATTAGCCCACTCTTTTTTTGCGAGCTCATAAAGATCATTTCCATAAGCATCGTAGCAAACAAAAACGGGCATATCTTCAACCTCAAGTTTCCTTACAGCTTCTGGACCCAAATCATCGTAAGCTATAACCTCTGCTTTTTTTATTGCGCTGCCTACAACAGCTGCTGCGCCACCGATACTTGCAAAATAAACAGCTTTGTATTTAACACAAGCGTCTTTAACTTCCTGACTCATTTTACCTTTGCCTATCATGCCTTTTAAGCCTTTTTCAATTAGTATAGGAGCAAAGGGATTCATACGATAACTTGTCGTTGGTCCTGCTGAGCCTATTGGATAGCCTGGCCTTGCTGGACTTGGACCTACATAATAAATAACCTGCCCTTTGGGATCAAAAGGTAACTCTCCACCTTGTTTAAGTGATTCTATCATGCGCATGTGTGCCGCATCCCTACCTGTATATACTACACCACTTAAATAAACCTTATCACCTGCTTTAAGCTTAATAATGTCTTCATCTGTTAAAGGTGTTTTTAATTTATATTCTGCCATATAGTGCTCCTCAAATTAAAATTTCTTTATGCCTGTTTACATGGCACGCTGTATTTATAGCCAAAGGCAGTGTTGCGATGTGGCAAGGTTCCATCTCTATATGAACACCAAGAGATGTAGTGATACCGCCAAGGCCTGCAGGACCTATACCCGAGTTATTAAGTTTTGTTAATATTTCTTCTTCCATTTCTGCAAGTCTTGGATCTGGGTTTTTTTCTCCTAAATGCCTTAGTGTTGCTTTTTTTGCTAAGATTGCACTACGTTCAAAATCGCCTCCAATACCTACTCCGATTATAGTGGGTGGACATGGATTTGGACCAGCTTCTATTACCCAATCAACCACGGTTTTTATTATACCATCTCTACCGTCAGCAGGTTTTAGCATCTGCACTTTGCTCATAGATTCACTTCCGCCACCCTTTGCATCAAAAAAGATTTTAACCTTATCACCAGGCACTATAAATGTATGCACTATAGCTGGCAAATTGTTACCTAAATTTTTTCTCGTAAGCGGATCACATGTTGATTTTCTTAAATACGCATCTTTATAGGCCCTTTCAACACCTTTATTTATAGCATCTATCAAATTTCCTTCTACAAAATGAACATCCTGGCCTATCTCCATAAATACTACAGCCAAACCTGTATCCTGGCACAAGGGAAAAACCCCTTGTGCAGATACTTCTACATTTTTTAAAATAGTTTCCAATACTGCTTTGCCAACAGGAGATTTTTCCTTTTCAAACGCTTCTTTCTCTTTTTGATGAATATCATCAGGCAATTTATAAGCAGCTTCAATTGCTAAATTATAAATAGCATCTTCAATGATAGAGACATTTATTTCTCTAATGCTAGACATAAGCCACCTTCTATAAAAGTTTTAATTCTTCAACTCTATTGCATAATTCTTTAACATGATCTGCAGATACTTTTAATGCTTTTAATTCCTCTTCTGATAACTTTAACTCAACAATTTCTTCTACGCCTGACATACCAAGTTTTACAGGTAAACCTACAAATAAATCCTTTTCTAAACCATATTTGCCTTGTGTCTTAACAGCGCATGGTAAAACATCTTTTTTATCCCTTACGATCGAGTCAATCATTTGTACTATTGCAGAACTAGTTGCATAGAATGCTGAACCAGTTTTTAGTAATTTTACAATTTCACCTCCACCATTTCTCGTCCTGTCTACAAGTCTATCAATTTGTTCTTTTGTGAAAAATTGACTAATCGGAACACCTCTAATTGTAGAGTAGCTAACTAAAGGCACCATATCATCACCATGGCCACCAAGTGTCATAGCTTCAACAGACTTTACACTAACACCTGCTTCCCATGCAATAAATCTCTTAAATCGAGTCGAATCCAAGCATCCTGCTTGACCCATAACTTTATTATCTGCAAAACCGCTCACCTTGCTTGCCGTATAAACCATAGCATCTAATGGGTTTGTAACTACTATAATTATAGAATTTGGAGAGTATTTTGCCACTTGTTCTGTAACTTCTTTAACGATTTTGACGTTAACACTTAGTAAATCATCCCTTGACATGCCAGGTTTTCTGGGTAGCCCAGAAGTAATTACAACGATATCGGAATTTTCTGTGTCTTTGTAATCGTTTGTGCCTATAATTTCTGTATCAAAGCCTTCAATTGGAGAAGCTTCCATTTCATCCAAGGCTTTGCCTTGTGGTAAACCTTCAACTATGTCTACCAAAACAACCTGCCTTGCCAACTCTTTTTCTGCAATCCTCACTGCTGTTGTAGCACCAACCTGACCTGCACCAATAACGCTAATTTTAGCATTTGCTAACATATAAAACCTCCTAAATTAAAATTAAATCTGTCTAAACTATATTCAATTTGAGTTTTTTTGTCAATCTTTTTGACCAACAATTTTTTTAAAATACACTCTTTCCTAGTTCCACTTCACCATCTACACATAAAAGTTTTACGTTATTATTTTTGTCATTAACACCAAACACCAATACTTCTGATAAAAAATCTGCAATTTGCTTAGGTACAAAATTAACAACTGCCAAAACTAACCTTCCTACCAATTCTTCTTTTGTATAATTATCAACAATCTGTGCACTTGATCGTTTCAAGCCTATTTCACTACCAAAATCAATTAGTAATTTGTAAGCTTTTTTTCGTGCTTTCGGAAAATCTTCTACAGTTAAGATTTTACCTACCCTTATATCTACTTTTTCAAAATCATTATAAGTAATTGTTTGTTTTATCGTCATATTTTCACTCCTTTTTTAAAAAATATTTTATCAAAAAAAACTTATAAATTCAAGTAAAAATACTTATTAACTAACGCTTGACATGAGTTTAGTCAATAATATAATCTTAATTAAGAATTAACAGGAGGTTATTTATGTTAGATTCACAAACCTGGTCTTCTTCCTACTCTGAGCTTTTAGCCAGACACAATATCAAAGACTCATGTCTATCTTGCTTTAATGATGACTACAAGCTAAACATTGAACCAGATGAAGCACTGATTGATACACAGGCAATACTGGATGTAATAGCAACTCAAAATAAACAGGTAAGGTTTTTTAAGCACAAAGATGAGTTGTTTTTTAAGGTTTATGCTTTTTGCAAAATACCTTTATACGAAGTTTTACCTGTTTTAAAAAACTTAGGATTAAATGCATTGTATGAAGATTTCTTTGAGTTAAACATTAAAGATAAAAATATACTTATCCAAAGGTACAATATAGAAAAGAGTTTTGACTTTGACATAGAAAAAAATGCCCGTCTTGTAGAAGAAAACTTTCTTGCTGTAATTGATAAGGTTGTAGAAAACGATGAGCTAAATATACTTACCACAAAAGAGCTTTTGGACTACAAACAGATAGACTTATTAAGGACATTTGGCAATTACCTGATGCAGGTAGATTTTAGCGTAAAAAGGATATCAATGCTTGGTTCTTTAATTAAGTACTCCCATTTGTCAAAGCGCTTTATTGAAGCATTTGATCAAAAGTTTAACCCAACTTTAGACCAGCGCAATACAAAAGAACTCTTTGAGCAAATAAATAAAGAATTGGAAACAATAAACAATATACAAGACTATAAGATACTAAGTGCTATATTTAACATAATAGACTCTACAATCAGAACAAACTTTTACAAACAAAAACCTTACCACTACATATCTTTAAAAATAGACTCTTCTAAGGTATCAAAAATGCCCCTTCCAAGACCTATGTATGAGATATATGTACACTCTTTTTTAATGGAAGGCTGTCATTTAAGAGGCGGCAAGGTAGCGCGAGGTGGTATAAGATGGAGCGATAGAAAAGATGACTTCAGATTAGAGATCTTAGAACTAATGAAAACACAGATGGTAAAGAATGCTGTCATTGTCCCTGTAGGCTCAAAAGGCGGTTTTATAATAAAGCACACAAATGGGGGTCACTTACAAGAAAAAGCCATTGAATCATACAAAACACTAATTAGAGGCATGCTTGATATCACAGATAACTATTCAAGCTCAAAAGAGCGTATCAGGCCAGATGAAGTAGTATGCTATGATGATTTTGACCCTTACCTTGTTGTAGCAGCAGACAAAGGGACAGCAAAGTTTTCGGATATTGCAAATGATATAGCCCAAAATGAATACAACTTCTGGTTAAAAGATGCTTTTGCTTCCGGTGGTAAGTTCGGCTATGACCACAAAGAACTTGGTATTACTTCAAAAGGCGCCCTTGTGTGCACAAGAAGACACTTTAGAGAGCTTGGCATAAAACTTGACTCAACGCCAATAAGCGTCGTTGGCATTGGGGATATGAGTGGAGATGTGTTTGGAAATGCTATGATTGAACTAAAAAACATACAGCTAAAAGCAGCTTTTAACGATAAAGAAATATTTATCGACCCAAACCCAGATATAGAAGCTTCATACAAAGAAAGAAAAAGGTTATTTGACAATGCCCTAAGCTGGAGTTTTTACAACAAAGAGGTACTATCAAAAGGTGGTTTTGTATGCAAAAGAGATGAAAGATCCATTTTGTTATCACCTCAAGCAAAAGAGTTTTTAAAAACAAACGAAGATAGAGTCTCTTCAGAAGATCTAATCAAACTGATACTCAAAGCAGATGTTGATCTGTTATGGATGGGTGGTGTTGGAACATACGTAAAAGCAAGCGATGAAACAAACGAAGAAGCAGGCGATAAAACCAATGACAATGTACGTATAAATGCAAACCAGGTAAGGGCAAAGGTTGTAGGAGAGGGTGCAAATTTAGGTTTCACACAGAAAGCTCGCATTGAGTATGCACTGCTTAAAGGTAAAATAAATACAGACTCTCTGGATAACTCAGCAGGTGTTGATCTATCAGATCAGGAAGTAAACCTCAAAATTCTCTTAAATGATCTAATGGAATCTAAAGTAATTAAAGACCTAGATGAGCGCAATGCTATTTTAAAAAAACTTACACCTGAAGTCATACAAAGGGTGCTTGACCATAACTACATGCAAAGCCTGGCTGTGTCTCTTGACGAGATAAGGTCTATCAAAGAACCAGAGATATTCTATGAGCTAGTTGAGTTTTTCAAGCAAAAAAAGCTATTTAGCGAATCTGAATATTACTTTCCAAACAAGCTAACACTTGCAGCTCGCATTGACTCAGGTATTGGCTATACTAAACCTGAGCTTTCTATTATGCTTTCTTTTCTAAAGATATTTATATATACAAACATACTAAAAGAAACAAACTTTGACAAATACCTGATAGATAAATACGCTTTGCTTTACTTTCCACCTTCTGCAAGAGAGGTCTACAAAGAACACATACAAAAGCACCTATTGAAAAAAGAAATAGGCTCAACCTACATTACAAACCTTATTGTGAACAGCAATGGTGTGGGTTGTCTGATAAAGCTAAACATGCTTACAAACCAGCCTTACACATCTATAATAAAAACGCTTATTTTCATATACGATCTTCTTGATGTGCAAAATATAAGAAACGAAATATTTTCTTTTGAAGATAAGATTGATCAATCAGTAATCTATAACACCATAATAGATATGTTTTACGCAGTAGAAAAATTTGCTACAAACCAGTTATACCTATTTGGTGATTCAATTATAGAGTATGTGTACAAACAAGAGATATTAGGCTACATGGATTACTATGTTGAAAATACCATAAAAGAAGGTGTATTTAAATCAAAGTACGAAGAAAAAACAAAAGAGCTATCTAAATACTTTTCAAAAGAACTAGCAGAAAAAATCGCTCAATTCTACTTTATGGATGACTTTATATTGGCATACTACATAACAAGAAAAACTGACAAAAACTTTATCCAGGTGGTTCAAACAATAGAAAAAACAAACGAAGTCTTTGGTTTCCAAAAAGTCATAGACTACGTAAACTCAATAAGAATTGTAAACGAGTGGGACAGGTTTGCTCAATTTTCTATGATAAGAAAATACACTATGGCTATGGTAAAAATATCCATGAAAATTCTAAACGAATATGACAGTAGTATTCAAGCACTGCTAAATGCTAAAAAGACTTTTTTTGATAGCTATATAAGCCAGCTAAACTCTATTTCTACACTATCTGCAAATAACCTACACCCTGTATTGTTGCTTTATGATAGGTTGGAGGGCTTTATATAAAAGTTGTTGAAAAATATTTAAATAATTGTATAATAAATATGTGAAAAAAATTTATTATAAAGAGGGTTTTAATGAGTGAAGTTGTTTTGGAAACTAATTTAGGGGGGGTAAATCTTTTAAAAAGAGGCAAAGTTAGGGATGTTTATGAAATTGATGAAAAATTACTTATTGTTGCAACAGATAGAATATCGGCATTCGATGTAATTTTGCCAAATGGAATACCTGGTAAAGGGGAAGTTTTGACGCAGATTTCTTTGTTTTGGTTTGACAAAACAAAAAACATCATACAAAACCACATAATAACTGCTGATATAAATGAGTATCCATCCCAATTAAAACAATACATTAAGTTACTCCAGAAACGCAGCATGCTTGTAAAAAAAACAGAGCCAATTCTAATAGAATGTATTGTAAGAGGCTATATTTCTGGTTCTGGCTGGCTAGAGTATAAACAAACAGGTAAAATATGTGGAATAGAATTACCAAAAAATTTAAAAGAATCTCAAAAGTTACCCGAACCTATCTTTACACCTAGCACTAAAGCAGAAAGCGGCCATGATCAAAATATAACTTTCGAGCAAATGTCCAATATGATTGGAAATGATATTGCATCTCAAATAAAAGATATTAGCTTAAAAATATACGATAAAGCAAGTCAATACGCATTAGAAAAAGGTATCATAATAGCCGATACAAAAATGGAGTTTGGTTTTTATAATGGTAAGCTTATGTTAATTGATGAGTTGCTAACACCCGACTCATCCAGATTTTGGCTTGTAGAAACTTACAAAGAAGGTCAACCTCAAGATAGTTTTGATAAACAAATTGTAAGAGATTACCTTTTAACACTTGATTGGAATAAAACATATCCAGGTCCAGTCCTACCTGATAATATTGTTGAAAAAACTGCTAAAAGATACAAAGAAATATTAGAAATGCTTACACTATAAAATTAATTTTTCTTGCTTATCTTATCGTATAAGATAAGCAAGATCCCTATCGTAATAAATGAATCTGCAAAATTAAAAGCCGGATAGTGATAGGTTTTTATGTAAAAATCAAAAAAGTCCAAAACATAGCCATGCACGATTCTATCGTATAGGTTACCTAAAGCTCCGCCAGCAAGCATGGTTAAGCCAATGAATAACGTTTTAGATGTGTTTTCTTTAAACATAAAATAAAATGCAATAATTACAACGATAGCACTTATTGCTATCAAAAAAATAAATCTATATATCCCGCTTAAGTGAGCTAAAAATCCAAACGCTATGCCAGTATTTTGCACATAAACCAGATTAAAAAAATTAGGTATAACTGTAATAGTATGATTTATAGTAAATTTTGCCAGATAGTATTTACTAACCCAATCTATAGCAAAAAAAAGGAGTGTCAATGACACTCCCAGGAAGTATCTGTACTTTTTAAACATTGCTTGAAAACTATTGAAATTTTATAAGAGAAATTTTAGCTGCATCACCTTGTCTGTAGCCTATTTTGTATATCCCAACATAACCACCGTTTTTGTCTATATACTTAGGTACAATGTCATTAAGTAATTTTTTAACTGATGGTTTATGAGGCAATCTTGATAATAAAAGTCTTCTAGAAGAAAGCGTATTTTTTTTGCCAATACTTACAAGCTTACTTATGAATCTTTGCAATTCTTTTGCTTTAGCATCAGTAGTTTTTATCTGACCATGTTCAATTAATGCAATTGCTAAATTTCTAAGAAGCGCTTTTCGTCTATCGCTATCTATACTTAGTGTTCTATAAGCCTTTCTATGCCTCATTCCTCACTCCTTTTTATGGCTTCTTCTATTCGTTTTATATATTTTTCATCGAATGTCATACCTAAACTTAAACCCATTTGTTTTAAAGCTGCTTTAATTTCTTTCAATGATTGTTTACCAAAATTTCTTGTGTTAAGTAAATCTAAATCTGTCTTTTGTACTAGTTGCCAAATATATTTTATATCATGATTTCTCAAACAGTTAGAAGCCCTTACATTCAATTCAAGATCATCAACAGTTTTTAAAAGATTTTCATCTATTTCCTCATTATCATTGCCATATCCTAAATCTGGCTCTGGTTCTTTAAAACTACCCATAAATAACTTAAAATGAGAATTTAAAATATAGCTTGCCTGTCCTAAAGCTTCTTTTGGTGTAATACTACCATCTGTTTCCACTTCTAATACTAATCTTTCATAATCGTAAAAGCCTCTTTCCATACTCTTGTCTGCACTAAAAGACACGCGTCTTATAGGAGTAAACAAAGCATCTACAGGAATATAGCCAATTTCTCTATTAGCGCTTTCCTGATTTGATTGTTTGTAGCCGATGCCTTTTTTTAAGTAAATTTCAGCATGAAAATCAACATTATCATTAAGCTGAGCAATATAATGGTTTGGATTTATGATTTTAAGATCAGAAGTCAATTCTATATCACTGGCTTTCAACACACCAGGCCCTTTCTTATTTATTTTTAAAACACATTCTTTAAAGTTTTCAGACAAACTTTTAAAAATTACATCTTTTAAATTTAAAATAATAGTAATAACATCTTCTTTAACGCCATTTACTCCGCTAAATTCATGTTCTACGCCTTCTATTTTAATACCCACTATACCAATACCCTGAATGGATGATAACAATACCCTTCTTAGAGCATTGCCAATAGTAGTAGCAAAACCTTCATTAATAGGCTCTAATATAAATCTTTCATGCCTTTCATTTATACGTTCAACTTTTATTTCTTGGGGCAACTGTAAATATTCAAAAATATCATTACTCATAATCCAACCTTTCTTTAATCTTATCTTGAATAAAGCTCAACTATTGTATCAGCTTTAAATGGTACCCTTATATCCTCAATCGATGGTATATCCAGCACCTTAACTGACATATTGTTTGGATCCAAACTCAACCAGGGTGCAATACCGGATTTATAGGCATAATCAATCTTTTCTTTTAATTCTTGAGAGCTTTTTAATTTTTCTTTAATACTAATTATGTCGTTTTTAGAAACAATTAGAGAAGGAATTGTTACTTTCCTGCCATTAAGCAATATATTGCCATGGCTAATTAACTGTCTTGCTTGCTTTCTTGATGATGCAAAACCTGCTTTATAAACAATATTGTCTAATCTGCACTCAAGTATTTTGACTAAATTTTCGCCCGTTTGACCTGGCATTTGTTTTGCGTTTTTAAAATACCTTCTAAATTGTCTCTCAAGTACTCCATAATATGCTTTAGCTTTTTGTTTTTCCAATAAATGCTCTGTATAGCTTTTTAATTTTCTTCTTGATGTTTTGTCTTTTCCTGGTGGGTAAGGAGCTCTTTCAAATGCACATTTTTGAGTAACGCATCTTTCACCTTTCAAAAATAATTTTAAGCCTAACGCTCTGCACTTTCTGCATGATGGACCATGATAAACTGCCATATTATATCACCCCTCAAACTCTTCTTTTCTTTGGTGGTTTACAACCATTATGTGGTATAGGTGTTACATCTCTTAGAGATTTAATTTTTAGACCAGCTGCCTGCAGTGCCCTAATAGCAGTTTCCCTTCCCGAACCAGGACCTTTGACACGGACATCAACCTCTTTCATACCTCTTTGCAATGCTACTTTAGCAGCTTGCTCAGCTGCCATCTGGGCTGCAAACGGAGTACCTTTTCTAGTTCCTTTAAAGCCTACACTTCCTGATGATGACCAGCATACAACATTGCCATCTTTATCTGTAATAGTAACAATTGTATTGTTAAATGTAGACTGAATATGAGCCACACCACTTGAACTTACTTTCTTTACTTTTTTTCTTTTTGCTTCAGCCATTCAATTTCTCCTTAAAAACCATTATTTACCTCCAACTGTTTTTCTCCTGCCTTTTCTTGTTCTTGCATTTGTTCTGGTTCTTTGACCTCTTACAGGCAAACCTTTCCTATGCCTTAAACCTCTATAATTTCCTAAATCCATTAATCGTTTAATATTCATTCCAACAATTTTTCTCAGTTCACCTTCTATCGTATAGTTAGACAACGCTGATCTTAATTTTTGCAACTCATCTGGTGTTAAATCATCCGTTTTTCTGTTAGGATCAACGCCGGTTTTTTGAAGTATTTCTTTAGCTCTAGATTTACCTATACCATATATGTATGTTAAGGCAATCTCTATACGCTTATTTTTTGGTAACTCTACACCAACTAAACGAGCCATTTAACCTCCTAACCTTGTCTTTGTTTGTGTTTTGGGTTTTCGCATATAACCCTAACAACACCTTTTCTTTTTATTATTTTGCATTTTGGACAAATTTTTTTCACAGAAGATCTTACTTTCATTTATTTAACCTCCATTATTTTTTATTTATATCTATAAATTATTCTACCTTTTTCTATACTGTATGGCGAAATTTCTAACTTTACTCTATCTCCAGGTAAGATCTTAATAAAGTGCATACGCATTTTACCAGCAACATGAGCTAAAACTACATGGTTGTTATCCAATTTTACTCTAAACATTGCATTAGGTAGTGCTTCAATAACCTCACCTTCAACTACTACTGGCTTTTCTTTTGCCATAAATGTTAATTCTCCTTGCTCAATATTAAAGGCCCTTCTTCTAAAATTGCTATAGTGTGTTCAAAATGCGCAGAAGGCAGTTTATCTTTTGTAACAACACTCCAACCATCTTTTTTAACCTCAATTTCGTAAGAACCCATGTTTACCATTGGCTCAATTGCCAGCGTCATTCCCACCTTTAACAGGACATTTGGACTATTGCTAGGTACATAATTAGGAACTTGAGGCTCTTCATGCAGATTTCTGCCTATACCATGACCAACATAATCCCTTACTACGCTAAAACCATTTGATTCTACAAAATTTTGAATTGCCCTTGAAATATCAAATAAATAATTACCCGCTCTTGCTTGCTCTATGCCTTTATATAAGCTATCGTGAGTTACATCAATAAGCTTTTGCTTTGCTTTTGAAATGCTACCCACGCCAACAGTAATAGCTGAATCTCCATAAAAACCATCATAAAATAAGCCAAAATCCAAGCTTACTATATCACCTTCTTTCAAGATTTTTTTCTTGGAAGGAATACCATGCACTACTTCTTCGTTAACAGAAACACACAAAGCGTTTGGAAAACCTCCGTATCCCAAAAAAGCTGGCTTTGCATTCAATTTAGCAGAATATTCCATTGCAAGCCTATCAAGCTCATATGTTGTTATACCAGGTTTTACTTCATTTTTCAACATATTTAATACTTTAGCTACCATTGCGTTTACAATACGCATTTTTTCTATTTCTTGCTTTGATTTTAAAATTATCATATGCTACTTAATGCTGTTAGTATTCTAGAAAACACTTCATCTACTGTACCTAAACCACTTACCGAGTTTAATTTTCCTTGTTTTTCATAATATTCAATCAAAGGTTTTGTGTGTTCTTTAAAGACTTTTAGTCTGTTTTCAACAGTTTCTTTTGTATCGTCACTTCTTTGAATCAATTTTGATCCACAAATATCACATATCATATCTTGTTTTGGAGGTTTGTTTTTCAAATGGTAAATTGCACCGCAAGTTGGACAAACTCTTCTTAACGTAAGTCGATCTATGATTTCATCATCAGCAACATCTATATATATTACTTTATCAAGATCTAACCCTTTTTGTTTTATCATTTTGTCAAAACTTTTTGCCTGTTCAATTGTTCTTGGAAAACCATCAAGTAAAAAACCATTTGCGCAATCAGGTTGCGATATGCGTTTTTCTATCATTTTTATTATAATATCATCTGGGACGAGCTCACCTTTTTCCATATATTGCTTGGCAGTAAGGCCAAGTTCGGTTTCGTTTTTAACTTCATTTCTTAAAATATCGCCAGTAGATATTTGAACAATTGAATATTTTTTAATAATGTTTTGCGATTGAGTACCCTTTCCAACTCCTGGAGCTCCAAGTAATATTAAAATCACCTATTTACCTCCTTTTTTCAAAAAACCATCATAATTTCTCATATAAAGATGGGCCTGTATTTGCATTATTGTATCAAGAGCAACTTGAACAACAATCAATACAGCTGTGCCACCAAAATAAAATGGTACACTAAAATGTTGCATTAAAATCCATGGCAATACACAAACAAATGATAAATATATCCCACCTACAAAAGTAAGCCTTGTAAGTATCCAGTCAAGGAAATCAGCAGTATATTTACCTGGTCTTATGCCTGGTATAAAACCACCATTCTTTTTAAGATTATCTGCTACATCTCTTGGGTTAAAAGCAATAGATGTGTAAAAATAAGCAAAAAAGAAAATCAGTATAACATAGAATACATTATATAAAGTTCCGCCAGGATTTAGCCAGTTAGATATTTTTTGGATAAAAGGCACATTTATAACTTTTGCTATAGTTGCAGGAAACAACATTATAGAAGAAGCAAAAATTGGTGGTATAACGCCTGATACATTTATTTTTAATGGTATATAGCTACTTTGTGCATTATATAAACGTTTTCCAACCATTCTTCGAGGATATTGAACTGTTACTCGTCTTTGAGCTAACTCAACAAATATTATTAACGCAATAACTCCTATTACTACTACAAATATCAAAAGCAAAGCCAATATCGACATATCACCAGAGCTTACCAAGTTAAAAGTGTTACCTATAGCAGCAGGAAGTCTTGCAATAATACCTGCAAAAATAATAAGAGATATACCATTTCCAATACCTCGTTCTGTTATCTGCTCACCAATCCACATTAAAAATACAGTACCTGTTGTCAATGTTATGTCTGCAAATATAATAAAACCTATGCCATGCCAAATAACAACAGGTGCATTATTTGGCCCATGCATAGATTGCAAACCTATTGCAATGCCAATTCCCTGCAAAAGCGATATTATCACAGTTAGGTATCTTGTATACTCGGATATCTTTCTCCTACCTGATTCGCCTTCTTTTTTTAATTTTGCAAGCTCTGGACTCACAGCAGTAAACAATTCCAAAATAATAGCAGCAGAAATGTAGGGCATAATACCAAGCGAAACTATACTGAAGTTACTTATCGCACCACCACTAAAAAGATTGAATAATCCCAGTGCGGTAGACTGATTCTGATTTACAAGAGTAGCTAAAACATGCGTATCAACGCCCGGAGTTGGTATATGAGCTGCCAATCTAAATACAACAAACATTATAAATGTAAAAAAAAGCCTTTTATTTAGCTCTGGCACATTAAACATGTTTGAATAATCTTGCATCAAAGAACCTCAAATGTAGAATTTGATTGTTCAATTTTGCTGATTGCTTGCTTTGAAAAAGCGTGTGCTTTAATATTTAATTTTTTTGACAAAGTACCGTTTCCTAGAATTTTTACCAACCTTTTACCACTTACCAGTCCTTTTGATATAAGTGTTTCAAGTGTAACTTCATCATTTTCATTAAATTTTTTATCTAGTGTATGAAGATTTACAATATCGTATTCTATTTTGAATTGGTTTTTAAAACCCCTTTTTGGTAATCTTCTATAAATAGGTGTTTGTCCGCCTTCATAGTATGCACTCAAGTGCCCATGGCCGCTTCTAGCCCTTTCGCCTTTATTGCCTTTGCCTGCTGTGGTACCATAACCGCTTGCATCACCTCTTCCAACTCTTTTGCGTTTATCAACTATTTTTGGCAATTCAAATAACTGCATATTAATACTCCTTATTAACTTATTCAACTTCTTCAACTTTAACCATAAAATATAGCTTTTTAATCATCCCTCTTATATGAGGTGTGTCTTTTCTTAATACAAACTGGTTTGGCCTTTTTAAACCTAAAGACCTTGCTACTTTTTTTATTTTATCCTTTTGACCAATGCAACTTCTTGTCATTGTAATTTTAAGCGTCATTGTGCTAATCCCCTTCCTTTCAATATTTCTTCTTTGCTTCTTAGCAGTTTGAGAGCTTTAATGATAGCATTTGACAAATTAAACGGATTATTTGAACCAATAGATTTGGTTACTATATTTTTAATACCGCATGCTTCTAAAATAGACCTTGCAGTATTACCTGCAATTATACCAGTACCTGGTTTAGCAGGTTTTAATAAAACAATTCCAGAACCCTGCTTTGTTTGAATAATATGAGGTATACTGCCATCTTCAGTAATAGGAACTCTAAACATTTCTTTTTTTGCTTTTTCTACAGCTTTTTTAATTGCTTCGGAAACTTCTTTTGATTTACCTAACGCTATACCAACCTGACCGTTTCCATCGCCTACTACAACTAATGCATTGAACCTAAATCTTCTACCACCCTTTACAACCTTAGCAACTCTTCCAACTTTTATAACATATTCTTGAAAACCTTTATCCACTTGAACCTCCTAAAATATCAAACCGCCTTCTCTTGCAGCATCTGCTAAGGCTTTAACTTTTCCATGATACAAATAACCATTTCTGTCAAATACAACATTTGATATCCCTTTTTCTAAAGCCTTTTTTGCTATTAGAATACCTACTTGCTTTGCAGTTTCAATATTACAACCTTTTACCTTACCTTTTAATTGACTATCTAAACTTGAAGCGCTAATAATTGTATTACCAGTTGTATCATCAATTAGTTGAGCATATATGTGATTTAAGCTTTTAAATACGCACAATCTTGGTTTTTGCAGAGTTCCTCTGATTTTATACTTTATACGAGTTTTTCTTTTTAATCTCAATTCGTTTCTACTGCGTTTTTTTAACATTCAACCTCCTACTTTCCTGCAGCTTTACCAGCTTTTCTTCTGACTTTTTCATCTTTATACCTAATGCCTTTACCTTTGTATGGTTCAACTTTTTTAAATGCTCTGATATCAGCTGCGACTTGACCTACTAAATATTTATCAATCCCAGATATTGTTATGTTCGTACCGGTTTTATCGACTTCTACAGTAATGCCATCGGGAATTGGATAAAAAACATCGTGTGAAAATCCAAGACTTAACTTTACTTTTTTTGATTCTACGCTTGCTCTATATCCAACGCCTTCTATAATTAGTTCTTTTTTAAAACCATTAGTTACGCCAAAAACTGCATTTGCGATCAAACTTCTATATAAACCATGAAATGCATTAGCTTTTTTATGTTCTTCATTTATATTTTTAACAATCAAAGTATTACCTTCTTTAACTACTTCTACGAATTCTGGTTTAATGGTTTGAGTTAAAACTCCCTTGGGACCTTTGATTATTACTTTATCTTTTTCTATGTTCAAATCAACGTTTTTAGGCAGCTCAATAACTTTTTTACCTATACGAGACATTTTTTCCTCCTAAAACAACTCACAGATCAGTTCTCCACCTAGTCTTTTCTTTTTTGCTTGATAAGTTGTCATTACACCTTGATTGGTTGATATAATACCAATACCTAAGCCACTTACTACTGGTTTTATTTCATCAGATTTCACATATACTCTTCTTGATGGTTTGCTTACAATCTTTATTTCACTTAAAGCAGGTTTTTTTCGTTTTTCATCAAGATATTTTAATTCAACTTTTATTTGCGTTTTTAAAGGATCAATAATCTCATAATTTTTTATGTAGCCTTCTTTTTTTAATATTTCGCAGATATTTTTAACAACACTATTTCCGTATATTATTACATCTGTTTTTTTTGTTGATAAGGCATTTTTTAAACTTGATAATGAATCACTAATTCTATTCATTGATTACTCCTACCAGCTTGCTTTGGTTATACCAGGAATTTCTCCCTTTGATGCCAGATTTCTAAAACAAATCCTACAAATACCAAAATCCCTCATATAACCCCTTGATCTTCCACATATATTACACCTATTTTTAGACCTAACTTTAAATTTTGGTGTTTTTTTAGCTTTTTCAATCATTGCCTTTCTAGCCATTAATCCTCCTAACTTGCTTTAGCAAAGGGCACACCGAAAGCTTTTAATAACTCAAAAGCCTCTTCGTCGCTCTTTGAAGTAGTAACAAAAGAAATACTCATACCATGAATTTTTAATATTTTATCGTAATTTATTTCTGGAAAAATCAATTGCTCTGTAACACCAAGCGTATAGTTACCTCGGCCATCAAAATTCTTTTTTGAAACACCTCTAAAATCTCTAATTCTGGGTAAGCTAAAACTGATAAACCTTTCTAAAAACTCATACATTCTATCTTTTCTTAATGTTACCTTGCAACCTATTGGTTGACCTTTTCTCAATTTGAAGTTGGCAATCGATTTTTTAGCTCTTGTAATTACGCCTTTTTGACCTGTTATGGCAGCAAGCTCTTCAAGAGCAGAATCCAACATTTTAATGTCAGTTGCACCTTCAGCCATCCCGACATTTATAACAATTTTTTCCAATCTTGGAACCTGCATAACGTTTTTATATGAAAATTTTTGCATCATATATGGTATGACATTTTCTCTATAGTGTTTTTTCATACTAGGTATATACAACTTAGAACCTCCGCTATTAAATTGTTTCGTTGCATTTTTTACAAACCCTTACTTTTGTGCCATCATCTAAAATCTTACTTGCAACCCGTGTAGGTTTGTTGCAATGAGGGCATACAAGCATTACATTTGATATGTCAATAGGCGCTTCTTTTTCAATTATTCCACCTTTCGATGTTTGAGTGGCTTTTTCATGTTTTTTTATTATTTTAATGCCTTCAACAATAACTCTGTTTTTCTTTGGCACAAAAGAAATGATTTTTCCTGTTTTTCCTTTGTCTTTGCCAACTAAAACTTTTACTAAATCACCTTTTTTAAGTTTTGTTTTCATCTGTGAGTATACATTCGCCATTTTTTACTCCTTATAGAACCTCTGGGGCCAAAGATATAATTTTCATAAAATCCTTCATCCTAAGCTCTCTTACTACAGGCCCAAAAATTCTTGTTCCAATTGGTTCTTTTTGGTTATTAATTATAACTGCAGCATTTTCATCAAACCTTATATAAGAACCGTCATCTCTTCTAAACTCTTTTTTAGTCCTAACAATCACAGCTTTAACCACGTCACCTTTTTTTACTTTACCATTCGGTATTGCTTCCTTGACAGATGCGACTATAATATCGCCGACATAAGCATACCTTCTTTTTGATCCGCCAAGAACTTTTATGCACATTATTTTTTTTGCTCCAGAATTATCTGCTGATTTAAGCATTGTATATGGTTGTATCATATTTCATCTCCCAATCCAGAGTATTTTTGCACAATCTTAAGCAACCTGAAGCTTTTTTGTTTTGATATTGGCCTGCAACTTATAAATTGGACAATATCACCAACTTTTGACTCATTTAGCTCATCATGAACTTTAAACTTCTTTGTTTTCTTAACATATTTTTTAATTTTTGGGTGTAATTTGTACTCTTCAACTCGAACCACCCTGGTTTTATTCATTTTATCACTAACTACAATACCCTCTCCAACAAACTTACTCATAAGGCTTTCTCCAATTGTTTAACTCTTGTTAAAACTCGTGCTAAATCTTTTCTTAAATTTCTCATTCTTTTAGGATTCTCTAGCTGCTCAAAACCTTTTTTCAATCTTAAACGCATAAGTTCTTCTCTAATTTTTTGCTCTGTTTCTTTCAAAGTTTTTATATCCATGGCTGCTATATCGTTTTTCTTCATAGCCACTCTCCACTCTTTACAAATTTAGTCTGGATATTTAGTTTGGAAGCAGCTAACTCAAAAGCGCTTTTTGCCAATTCTTCAGTTACACCGCCAATTTCATATAAAATTCGTCCGGGCTTAACTATACAAACCCACTTTTCAATTGAACCTTTTCCTTTACCCATCCTTGTTTCTGCTGGCTTTTTCGTAAGTGGAAAATCCGGAAATATCCTTATCCAAACTTTACCTTGATGTTTTAGTCTTCTATTTATGGCAATTCTAGCGGCTTCTATCTGATTACTTGTGATTTCGCCCCTTCCAATAGCTTTCAAGCCATACTCACCAAATGCAAGTTCACTTCCTCTTTTTGTTAAACCTTTCACACCACTTCTATTGCGTTGATATTTTCTATATTTTGTTTTCTTTGGCATTAACATATGTTTTTCTCCTTTAATCCATTACGTAGCCTTTAAAGACCCAAACTTTTATACCTATTATACCAGCAGTTGTCAAACTTTCTGCAAAACCGTAATCAATGTTTGCTCTAAGTGTGGTAAGTGGCACACGCCCTTCTTTTATCCATTCTGTGCGAGCCATTTCGACACCACCAAGCTTACCCGCGCATTGAATTTTAATACCTTGAACACCTTTTCTCAAAGCCAGATATGCAGCTTTTTTCATGGCTCTTCTAAAATGTGTCCTTTTTTCAATCTGCAAAGCAATATTCTCTGCTATTAACTGGGCATCCGTTTCTGGTGCATTAACTTCTCTAATATTTATTGAAACTTCAGATTTAGTTAAATCATTTACAAAACTCTTAATTTTTTCAACTTCTGATCCTTTTTTTCCAATCAATATGCCCGGTCTTGCTGCATATATATTTAGTGTTAGCTTATTCATTTTCCTTTCGATCTCTATATTAGAAATACCCGCATAATACAGCTTTGCTTTTACTTCTTTTCGTATTTTTTGATCTTCAAGTAATTTATCTTTAAAATCATTCTTTGCAAACCATCTTGATGACCACGTTTTTATTATTCCAAGTCTTAATCCAATGGGATTAACCTTTTGACCCAAAATCCACCTCCTTTGCCAATACGAGTTTTATGTTTGTGGTTCTTTTAAGTATTCTACCTGCACGACCCATAGCCATTGGTCTATACCTTTTAAATCTTATACCATCATCAGCGCATACTGTTTTAATATAAAATTTATTAGGATCTTCACCTTTTTCTAAACATCCTGCAACAGCGGATTCTATTAATTTTGAAAGTATCAAAGCGCTTTTTTTAGGCATAAGTTTTAATATAGATATTGCTTCACTTGCTTTTTTGCCTTTTATCAGACCAAGAACCTGTCTAACTTTTATAGGCGAAATTCTTGCTCTTGACAATTTAACTGTGTGTTCCACTACCTTACCCCCATGATTAGTTTATTTGAAATCACTATTTACCTATCTTCTTTTGAACAACACCTTTATGACCTTTAAAAGTCCTTGTTGGTGAAAATTCACCTAATTTATAACCTACCATATTTTCTGTTACATAAACAGGTACAAATTTTCTTCCATTGTGAACCCCAAAGGTTAAACCAACAAATTCAGGGATAATCACACTTCTTCTTGACCATGTTTTTATGATAGTTTTCTTACCTTCCGCTTTTGCTTGATTTGCTTTTTTGAGCAATTTTTCATCAACAAACGGCCCTTTCTTTAGTGATCTAGCCATTAAACCCCCTAATTAATCCTTTTAATAATAAATTTATCTGTACGTTTATTATGTCTGGTTTTGTAACCTTTTGTTGGTTTACCCCATGGTGTTACTGGTGTTCCACCTGTCCCTGTTTTTCCTTCGCCACCACCATGTGGGTGATCAATTGGGTTCATAGCTACACCCCTAACATGTGGTCTTCTGCCCATATGTCTGACTCTTCCTGCTTTACCATAGTTTATATTATTATGATCAATGTTTCCAACCTGTCCAATAGTTGCATAACAATCAGCTAATACATACCTCATTTCACCACTTGGCAATTTTAATGTAACATATTTGCCTTCTTTAGCCATAAGTTGGGCAAAAGTACCGGCACTTCTTGCTAATTTTCCACCACCATTGATTTTTAGTTCTATATTATGTACAAAGCTACCTACTGGAATTTTTCTTAATGGAAGTGCGTTTCCTACTTTTGGTTCAACATTTTCCCCTGCTTGCACTTTATCGTTAACATTTAGACCAACTGGAGCTAAAATATACCTTTTTTCACCATCTTTATAACTCAGTAAGGCAATTCTTGCGCTTCTATTTGGGTCATATTCGATTGCTTTTACAACGGCTTCTATATCTCTTTTGTCTCTTTTAAAATCAATTATGCGGTACAACCTTCTTGCGCCGCCACCACGAAACCTAGTGGTAATATGACCTTTATTATTTCTGCCCGATTTCTTTTTTAATATTATGGTTAGAGATTTTTCTGGTTCAGTTTTTGTTATTTCGCTAAAGTCACTAACACTTGCAAACCTCATACCGTTTGTAATAGGCTTATAATATTTTATACCCATATCGTCCCCTTTTTATAAATTTATACTGTAGCCTTCTTTTAAAGTGACTACACATTTTTTTCGTGAATTCTTCTTACCAACAATGCCGCGAAAAACTTTAACTTTTCCCTTAGAATTAATAACATTCACATCTTTTACCTTAACATTAAAAATAGATTCTATTGATTTTTTAATTTCAGGTTTTGTAGCTTTGACTGGTACATAAAATTCATATTTATTTAATTCTTGCATCATAAGAGCTTTTTCAGAGACTACACGACCTCTAATTATATCCCACTTATCCATTTGCAAATCTCCTGCTTAATTTTTCAAAAATATCTTTTGTTGTAACGACTTTAGGAAACCTCATTATATCGTAGACATTGACTGTGTCTACATTTCTAATCTCAACTGATTTTAAATTTCTAAGCGATAAATAAGCATTTGTCATATTTTTATCTAAAATAAATAATGACTTATCAGCATTAAGTTTTTTTACTAATTCGAAAGCAACTTTTGTTTTTGGCTGTCCAAAATCTAAATCATTAAGTAAAATAAGTGTTTTTGCTTCAATATGATCTATAAGTGCTTCCAAAAACGCTTTTCTTTTTTCTTTTTTGTTAATTTTTAACTCGAAATCTAGTTTTGGTTTTGGCCCAAAAATTACACCCCCACCTCTAAATAATGGTGATCTAATTGAACCAGCCCTGGCTCTGCCTGTACCCTTTTGTTTCCATGGTTTTTTACCACCACCTGAAACTTCAGACCTAGTTTTAGTTGAAGCAGTCCACTGTCTTTTGTTTGCAAGCAATACGCGGATTACCCTGTTTAACATAATATCAGGCTTACTTGAAGGTTTAAAGTTTAAATTAAAATCGATTTCTCCAAGTCTATTAACATCTTTATCAAAATATTCAATTTTCATGATAATTTCTCCTTTTTCCTTAATAAGGTGACATAAGAACCCCTCGAGCCAGGTACTGCACCAGTTACAGCTATTATATTTTTTTCTTTATCAATATAGGCAATTTTTAGGTTTTTAATAGTTACTCGTTCGTTACCTAAATGTCCGGGCATTTTTTTCCCTTTTATAACCCTACCAGGCCATTCTCTGTTTCCAATAGAACCTACCCTTCTGTTAAACATAGACCCATGGCCATCCGGACCACCAGCAAAATTATGCCTTTTCATAGCACCTGCAAACCCTTTTCCTTTAGATGTACCTACAACATCAATTTCGTCACCTACATTAAATATATCCATCTCAATCTTATCGCCTAATTTAAAACCACTAATATCGCTTACTTTAAATTCTTTTAAATATTTTTTTGGTGATGAACCAGATTTTTTTAAATGACCTAATTGTGCTTTTGTAATTCTTGTTTCTTTTGTATCTACAAAACCCACCTGTATAGCATTATACCCATCATTTTCTTTTGTTTTTATCTGTGTAACTACAGCAGGTTCGGATTCTAAAATAGTAACAGCAACTGCATTACCATTTATAAACATCCTTGACATTCCAATTTTTTTTGCAATCAATCCTATCATTTTTTACTCCTATAGTCTATATATAAGAGGTAGAGAAACCAAAAGGTTTTTACCTCTTTTTTAAATTTTTAAAGTTTTACTTCTACATCAACACCCGCAGCTAAATCTATTTTCATCAATGCATCAACGGTTTGCTGAGTAGCATCATCTATTTCTAAGAGCCTTTTATGAACTCTCATTTCAAATTGTTCTCTCGAAGTTTTATTAATATGTGGAGATCTTAATACAGTATACCTTGTAATATCAGTTGGCAGTGGTATAGGACCTCTAATTGTAGCTCCTGTTCTTTTTACAGTTTCAATAATATCTTTTACTGATCTATCCAATATTTTTGCTTCGTAAGCTCTAAGTTTAATCCTAATTTTTTGCGACATTCAAAACACCCTCACTTAATAATCTCAGTAACTACACCAGCACCAACAGTTTTACCACCTTCTCTTATAGCAAATCTTGTTTCTTTTTCAAGTGCTATTGGAGCAATAAGTTCTACTTCCATTTCCACATTATCACCTGGCATAACCATTTCTACGCCTTCTTTTAAGTGAACTGTACCTGTAACATCTGTAGTTCTTACGTAGAATTGTGGTCTGTAGCCATTAAAGAATGGTGTGTGCCTACCACCTTCTTCTTTGGTTAGGACGTATACCTGTGCTTTAAATTTTGTATGTGGTGTAATGGATCCTGGTTTTGCAAGAACCATACCGCGCTCTACTTCTTCTTTTTTTGTACCTCTCAAAAGTACACCTACATTGTCGCCAGGTAAAGCTTCATCAAGTATCTTTCTAAACATCTCAAGAGAAGTTGCAACAGTTTTTTGTGTAGGCTTTAGACCTACTATTTC
>NZ_FMYU01000007.1:0-144067 GCF_900101285.1 Desulfurella multipotens | reverse complement strand
GTGTATTACAAAGGGAGATTTCACCTACCTTTCTTAAAAGTCATTATGCAGAAACTTCTGCTATAACAGAAGGAAAAAGGGAAGTTATTTTATCACTTTATTTAACAGGGGAAAGCAATGGATAGAGAACACGCAAGAAATCTAATAATTGAAACCTTTGAAAATTCTTTTAATGAAAATAATTTTAAAAAATTCATTTCCAATCTATTCAAGAGCTACGATAGGACCAAAGCCCTCCAGCCAAGATATGGGACACAGGGCATTACCGAAAGATACCTTCGTTTCATTAGCTCCTGGGAAAGAATTGGCCGTTATGAGGATAGGGATGGCAAAAAAATTGATATATTGATAATAAAACTAAAAAAAGGGCAATCTCTTTCCAGAGCAAGAACCGCTCAGAGAAACTTTGTCGCCGATTATTTAAAAGGAAAGCTTGGAACAACTACAGAAAAAGATGCAGCTCTTATTGCCTTTGTCCCACCCGATTCCAATGAGTACGATTGGCGATTTTCTTTGGTAAAATTGGACTATCGTTTTGAGGGGAATAAACCAAAAGAAGAATTTACTTCTGCTAAAAGATGGTCCTTTTTAGTCGGTAAAAATGAAAAAAGTCATACTGTCCAAAGCAGATTTTTACCCATAATTGAAAATGATGAATTTCAACCCACGCTTGAAGATTTAGAAAAAGCTTTTGATGTTGAAGTTGTAACAAAGGAATTTTTTGAGAAATACAGAGACCTTTTTATAAGAACAAAACTTGAACTTGATAAAATTGTCAATAGAGACAAAAAAGTAAAAGAAGAATTTGAGCGGAAGAACATTAATACAGTTGATTTTGCCAAAAAACTGCTTGGTCAAATTGTATTTTTATACTTTTTGCAAAAAAAAGGCTGGCTTGGTGTTCCTAAAAATAAAAACTGGGGGGAGGGTGACAAAAATTTTCTGCGCTCACTATTTGAAAGATGCATTGAAGAAAAGAAAAACTTTTTTAACGACTACTTAGAGTATCTTTTTTATGACGCTTTAAACAATGAAAGAAGCTCTCAAGCAGATCCTAGCTGGCATGAACGTTTAGGCTGCAAGATACCGTTTTTAAACGGCGGTCTATTTGAACCATTTGGTGACTATGACTGGAAAAATATCGATCTATTGATACCAAACGATCTTTTTTCAAACAATGCCAAAGAAGGTATCCTGGACATATTTGATTTATTTAACTTTACGGTAAAAGAAGATGAACCGCTTGAAAAAGAAGTAGCAGTAGACCCAGAACTTTTAGGCAAAATCTATGAAAAGCTAAACGCAATAAGAGAGGACAATTTCGAAGAATATAAAAAAGCACTGAAGAGCAAAGGTTCGGAAAATAAGTTTAACAAAGAATATGGAGTCTACTACACCCCCAGAGAGATAGTGCACTTTATGGCACAAAACGCTCTTGTAGAGTATTTGTTTGAAAATCTTAAAGGTAAATCCCAAAATTTAGAAAACCTGAAAGAAGATTTAAAAGCTTTTATTTTTTACTCTGAAAAGTTTATAGAAAATGATAAAACTGCAATAGAAAAGGAAGAAAAAATTAAAAAAGGAGAACAAAAAAGTACAAAATACACTTCAAAGATTCCCGATTTTATACAAGAAAACGCTAAAACAATAGATAAGCTTTTAGAAGACGTAAGAATATTAGATCCTGCTGTAGGTTCTGGAGCTTTCCCTATAGGTCTTATGCACGAAATCGTAAAGGCAAGAGAAGTCCTAAATTTATATATTGGCGACGAAACTAAAACTGCCTATAATTTCAAGCGCCACTCTATACAAAATTCTCTATACGGAGTAGATATAGATAAAGGTGCAGTTGAGATTACAAGGCTAAGATTCTGGCTATCTTTAATAGTAGACGAAGAAGATCTAACCCAGATAAAACCTTTGCCAAACCTGGATTACAAGCTTGTAGCAGGCGATTCACTGTCATGTATTCAACAAGACTTATATAAAAATTTTGATACTTTAGAGCAGTTGGAAGACGAATACCATACAACAACTAATTTAGATAGAAAAAGAGAATTAAAAAGAAAAATTGATCAAGAAATCAAAGAGCTTACAAATGGTCACAAAGAATTTGATTTCGTAGTTTACTTCTCAAAAGTAATGCGCAGTGGTGGCTTTGATATAGTGATTGGAAATCCACCGTATATACAGCTGCAAAAGAATGCTGGCTTACTTGCAAAAAAGTATAAAAAATTTAATTACGAAGTGTTTAACAGCATGGGGGATATATACACTCTTTTTTATGAAAAAGGCATAAATCTACTAAAAGAGGGTGGTCATCTTTGTTTTATAACATCAAACAAATGGATGAGAGCAGGTTATGGAGAAAAGTTAAGAGAGTTTTTTATAAAGCACAATCCTAAGATTTTAATCGATTTAGGACCAGGTGTATTTGAAAGCGCAACAGTAGACACAAACATCTTGCTTATACAAAAGAAAGAAAATCAAAATAAGCTTACCGCTACCACTCTACAAAAAGAAGACAAAAAAAATATACTAAATGCAATAGATAAAAAAGGCATACTACTTGAAAAACTCTCTAAAGATGCCTGGTTTATAGGAAGCAGTGCTGAGCAAAGATTAAAAGAAAAGATAGAGCGTCTTGGCAAACCGCTAAAAGAATGGGATGTGAATATTTATTATGGAATAAAAACAGGCTTAAACGAAGCTTTTATAATTACCACAGAAAAAAAAGATGAGATACTTGCAAACTGCAAAACTGAAGAAGAAAGAGAAAGAACAAGCAAAATTATAAAGCCAATTCTTAGAGGAAAGGATATAAAGAGATATTATTATGAGTGGGCGGGGCTGTGGGTGATAGGAACTTTCCCTGTACTCCATTTAAACATTGATGATTATCCAACATTGAAAAAATATTTTCTTGACCATTTTGATATTCGGCAATTAGAACAATCCGGCAAAAAATATCCTGAACTTGGTTTTAATGCACGCAAAAAAACAAGCAACAAATGGTTTGAAACCCAAGACCAAATTGCTTGCTACCCCGAATTTGAGAAGGAAAAGGTGGTGTGGCAAGAATTAGCACAAGGCTCACAATTTGCTTTTGATGCGAATGTTGGTTTTTTTGTTTCAAATACAGGTTATATTTTAACAGGCACAAGATTGAAATATATTCTTGGATTTTTAAATTCAAAATTAAACGTATTTTCTTATACAAATTGGTATTGTACAAAGTTAGGCAGTTCAGGTGTTCGATGGTTAAGTCAACATGTTTTAGAAATCCCCCTTCCCCCCATCACCCCTTCCAACGAGGCTTTGGTAAAACGCATCGAGTCGCTGGTGGATATAATCCTGGCGGCAAAGAAAGCCAACCCGCAGGCAGATACGCAAGCATCAGAGCGGGAGATAGACCAACTGGTTTATCAACTTTATAATTTAACTGAAGAAGAAATAAGGATAATTGAAGGAGGCAGATAAAAATGGAAGTGAAGAAAATAAATTCAATTAGAAATTTTGGACAATTTATTGAATTTGATTGGGACAAAAATATATCACAGTTTGAGAAATATAATTTCTTTTATGGCTGGAATTATTCGGGTAAAACTACTTTATCAAGAATTTTTCGATGCTTTGAGAAAAAACAACTTCATAAAGATTATCAAAATTCAAAATTTTCTATTGTTTTGGAAAATAATCAAAAGTTGACGGATAAAAATATTGATAACAATTATCCTATACGAGTTTTTAATGAAGATTTTATTGAAGATAACTTTGAGTGGAATAATGAAAATGCTGAAATAGATCCAGTTCTCATTTTAGGAGAGGAGTCAAAAGAACTTGATAAACAACTAAAACAAAAACAGAAAGAAAAGGAGGAGATGGAAAGACAGAAGAGCAATAATGAAAATGAAAAAAATCAAATAGAAAGAGACCTTCAAAATAAACTATCCAAAAAAGCATCAGAAATACGCGATATTTTATCAATCACAAATTCAAAAGAATTTGATAGAAATGTCTTAGAAGAAAAAATAGAAGAAATTAAAGATAATTTTTCTGAAAAAATATTAAGAGATAATGAAGTAAATAACCTACGCAATCTTATTTTTAGACAAAAATTGGAAACAATTAATCTTTCATCAAAAATAGATCCTAAGCTTGGTCAATATATTACTGATATAAAAAATGTTCTTAATAACAAAGTAACTGCCCAAAAAATTATTGAAAAACTAAATCAAAATGCCCGTCTAAGTGAATGGGTAAAAGATGGCATCGAACTACATAAAAATGAAAACACTTGTCAATTTTGTGGAAATCTTTTAACAAAAGAGCGTTTGGATGAACTAAACAAGCATTTTTCCGAAGAATTCAATCTGTTGATGAAAGAGATTGATGAAAAAGAAGCTGAATTAAATCATCATATTGAATATATAAACCAAATTTCGTTTCCAGATAAAGCAAGACTTTATAATGAGTTCCAACAAAATTATGAAAACTTGCTGAATCGTTTTAATGAGATGAAAACACAGTACATTAATAATGTTAAAAGTTTAATAAAAGAATTAAAGAGAAAAAAAGGAAAACCTTTTGAAACAATCACTATTGATCAGTCTATTAATGAAGACATAGAAAAGAAAATAATTAATTTATTTGCAGAAATTAAAAAAATTATTGAACAACACAATAATAAGGTAAATTCTTTAGAAAAGGAAAAAGAAGATGCAAAAGAAAAAATAAAATTGCATTACTGTGCAAAGTTTATTCAAGATGAAAGGTATTTTGAGTTAAAAATTGAGATTAATCAATTAAATGAGGAAATCAAAAATTTAGAGCAGAAAATTAATAATATTATTGAAGAGATTAAGGAGATAGAGCAAAAAATTAAAGCATCAGCTATTGGTGCAAAGAAGTTAAATGAGTATTTAAATAACTTTTTCGGTGATGATAGGTTTAAAATAGAACAAACTGAAAATGGTCGATATAAACTTTATAGAAATGATCAAATTGCAAAAAATTTAAGCACAGGTGAAAGAAATATAATTTCTTTAATCTATTTCTTTTCAAAACTAGAAGAAACAAATTTTGATATCGGAAATTCTGTAATATTTATAGATGATCCTGTTTCAAGTCTTGATTCAAATCATATGCATAGGGTTTATGCTTTCTTATGTGATAAAGTAAAGAATATTGGACAACTTTTTATTACAACACACAATTATGATTTTTTCAATTTGATTAAAGATCTATATAAATATGGTTTAGGTAATAAAAATGGAAAGTTCTATTTAATAAAGAGAATAGAAAATAAAAATCAATGTTACTCAACAATTGAAGTTCTACCTGACTTACTGATGAAATTTAAAAGTGAATATAATTATCTATTCTCTTTGCTAAAAGAATTCAATGATACACAAGATAAAGATAAGAACTCCTTTGAGCAATTATACTTAATACCAAATATTTTAAGAAGATTTTTTGAAATGTATCTTTTTATGAGATATCCAAATGGAAAAAAGTTTAAAGAAAAAGCAAATGATTTTTTTACCAATATCTCTAATATAAATGGCGTTGAAAATATGAAAATAATGGCTTTAAAATTAATGGATGAATATTCTCACGAGGAAAATCCTACATATGCGAATAATTTTCCCGAACTTCCGGAGATAATTAATTCGGTTTCTTTTATTTTAACTTGTATTAAAGAAAAAGATAGTGCTCATTTTGTTGCACTTGAATCATCAGTATAACCACTGTTTGGAAGGAAAAACGCATAGAAGGGCTGGTGGAGAGGGTAATCCAGAGTAAGTCCATTAAACCCTGATGGACAAACTCCCTGAAGCAAGGATGCTTCGTATACTCTGGAGCGGGAGATAGACGAGTTTGTATATAAATTGTATGATTTAACCGAAGAAGAAATAAAAATATTAAAGGAAAGTAAAAAATGAAATTGAAAAAGTGAAGAGTTGAAAGCACAAAGATTTCAGATAAATGAATTTCATCAAAGAGTTAATAGATCAAAGAGAACCCGCAGGCGGACAAAAGCCAATGGGAGCGCAAGAGTTAGGTAGCTGATATTGTGGATAAATTGTGCAATTTAATAAATAAAGTAAAAAGAGGAAGGCGAAAATGACACAAGGTAAACAAAATTTGGAGAACATTTATGATTTTTTTTTGTTTGGGTTTTTTACGATTTTTATACAAAAAAGCCAAGATATAAAACCATCAGACTTAAAGGATTTTTGTTATTTAGAATCATTATTTTGGCTTAATAGGTTTGATGATTATTTAGAAAAATTAAATTCAATAGACAAAGAAAATAGAAAACTGTTTACTTTATGTTTTAAACTATTTGCCTTAGACTATATTCCATCATTTTATAGTAAAAATTTTTTAAATGGCAAAAGCTATGATTACGAAATAGAATCAAAAAAACTCTTAAAAGATTTTTATGAAGTAATAGATTTTAGACTAGACCAAAAATTTACTTATTTGCCATTTGTAATGTTTAAAATCTTTGTATATGTGTTGCAAATCTCAAAAACATTATTTGAAAATCATAAACTTTCTTTTTCTGAGTATATAAATTTGAAACTAAATGTTATGCAAAAAATAAACCAGATAGAAACAGATTACAATGATTTAACAAATAACAACCAGATATGGAGTGCCTTATTCTATAACAAAATTGCAGATGTATATTCATATTATGAGGAATTTTCACATAAAACCATTATGTATTATGAAAAATCGCTATCGGCTAAATTAAATATTTTTGCTTTACATGGTTTAGTAGATATTTTGTATGATAAAGATAAAAAAGATGAAGCTTGGAAATATATATTAAACTTTGAAAAATCTTTAAACAAAAACTTATACTGTGATTTAGCTATAGAGAATATAGAAAAAACTGAATTTTATGATTTTTTTGATTTAAAGTCTCGATTTTCTACTTATCAAAGCTTGCAAGATGAAATGAATAATTATATGAAAGCCATTGAATTGATTGAGGCAATGCCGCATCAAACAATAGTGGAAACTTATCCTATTTATAATCTCGGTTTATTGCTTTCAAAAAAAGAAAAAAAGTATTGTCTTGCAGAAAAAACATTTAAAAGGTCTCTGGAATTATTAGAAAAAGCTACAGGCATAGATATAAAACAATTAGATAATAAAAATTTTGTCTTTTTTTTAAACGATTTCCAAGATTACCTATATGAAATATGCAATTGCCAAATTGAATTAAAAAAACAAGAAGATTATAAAAATACACTAACAAAGCTTGAGAACATTAAATACAAATTGGATTATGTTGAATATAGAAACGAAAGAGCCTCCATAGACTACGACATAGCTTTATTAGAAAGTAAAATAAATACCAAAAATAATAATTATGACAATTTAATTCAACGCATAGAAAAAACTTTAAAAGAAAATGAAGATTTTTTGTCTGAAGAGCAAAAATCTGATTTAACAGCAAGGTTGGCTTATAGTTATTTTCAAACTGATAATATAAATAAATACAATGAATTGATTAACGAGGCTATCGCTTTAAATCCGCAAAATGAAATTATTTTAAAAATAGCTACTCCAAATACACATAAATATTTTTTATCAAAAGACCATCTGAAAAATTTTTACAAGAGTTTTCTTTATGGAGCTCCTTTCTTGGTATTGTTTTTGTTATTTGTGTGCGTTGGTTTATATCTTAAAAAATTACCTGATGTTCTTTTAATTACTACTCTAATACTTTCATTCATATTGTCTTTGGTTACTTTTTTAGAGCCAATAATTAAAAAATTTAGTTTTGGCACAAAAGGTTTTGAAATAGAATTTAAGCATAAAAATCCTAAAATTGATTTATAAAATGTAAATTAAATAAAAATGCTACTAATTTTTTATGCTTTGTTTTGTTGTAATGTATATAAAGTATAAAAAAGTTAAAATTTGCTTGACAATAAATTAACAACTTCTTACAATTGTTTTAAATCCATATTTTAGAGGTGTTTTTTATGAAAACTTTATCGTTTGTGTTTGTCGCATTTGGTAGCATTATTGTGCTTTCAAGTTGTGCGAGCTTGCCACAGCAACAAGCCAATTTATCATCTGCTCAAGAAAGGAAGATTACTCTTGGGCTGGTGCAAAAATATATACACAATGGTGACTCTCAATCAAGGGTAGCAGAAGTTCTCGGCTCTCCAAATATTGTTACAAAGGATAGCGATGGGAACGAAACTTGGATATATGATAAGGTCTCACAGGAGACATCATATTCGGCAAGTGGTGGTTCTGTGGGAGTAGGTGTTGGTGGAGTTGGCGTTGGAGGATCTGGTATGGCTGGTGGTGGCATAGGCGGTAGTTATGGTAGTAGTTCTGGAGCTTACAGTTCAACACAAAAAACGCTAACAGTAATAATAAAATTTGACAATAACGGGCTAGTAAAATCGATTGCATATAATGCGAGCCAGTTTTAGGGGGTATTATGAAAAAGATAGCTTATCTATCTGCTTGTATTGTGGTAATAGCTTTTTTTCTTTCCTCTTGTGAAACTCCCAATATAAACCTTGCAGAAAGCGTTAGCACATTCAAGATACGATCGTATCAAACACGAACATATGATACAACAAACACAAAAATGGTTCTAAAGGCTATGGTCAATGCTTTACAAGACGAAGGTTTTGTAATAAAGGTTTTGAATACAGATATGGGTTTAATAACAGCAGAAAGAACATTTCAAACGATTAACAAAGCCCAACAATTTTGGTATGGAGTTCAGTATGGCTATGATGTAGCAACCATTGTAGAAGGCAATATCAGCGTAGATCAGTTTGGTAATCAAACTAAA
Organism: Desulfurella multipotens; assembly: GCF_900101285.1. Taxonomy (NCBI): domain Bacteria; kingdom Pseudomonadati; phylum Campylobacterota; class Desulfurellia; order Desulfurellales; family Desulfurellaceae; genus Desulfurella; species Desulfurella multipotens. The sequence goes on along the minus strand of NZ_FMYU01000007.1, from coordinate 135,225 downwards.
GTTAGGGCAAATTTCATCAAAAAGGTTGTAAATACGAAAGGTGGCATAACAAAAGTTAATCAGATAGAAGATCCAAAATTATACCAAGAATTTTTTGCTCAAGCACAAAAAAGCATTTTTATTGAAAAAGAAAAGGTTTATTAATGAAAGGAATAATGAAGGATTTGAACGATCTTTGCAAGAAGCTAGCAGATATCATTAACGAGTGCCAGATTGAGATTTTAGAGTATTGCAAAAGCATAAGAGTATCAGAACTCAGAGTAAGTAGGGTCGAATGGGTTTCGTCTTCTAATTCATCATTTAATCTACCGCAGACGGTTTCTACTGAAGAGGTTATTGAACGGATAAAAAATATCAAAGTCATAGAGTGGTGCGAAAAAAAAGAACAAAAAAACATTGATTGTAATAGCTATGGGTATGATGATATTAAAAGAGATTATTTTGAGAAATATATTAAAAATGACGGTTTAAAATTATTAGAAGATTCTGAAAATACATATGAGATACATATTGAACAACTTATTGAAAATTTATTAAAAGATTCTGAAAATACATATGTTGAACAACTTATTGAAAATATTAGGCAAAAACTTGAAAATATTAGGCAAAAATACTTAAAAAAATTTGAAGAATGGCAAGAAGAACGTAAAAACTACCTAATTATGAAAAATTTTAGCCGATAAACCTTATTGAATGGTGTTTGATTTTTTAAGCGATGTTGTTTCTTATAAAAGGGAGTAAGAAAGATAATAGCAGAATACATTTATTCTTGCAATTATGATAATACCGCATGCAAGCTTAGGCTATAAAACACCTATGAGTGTCTATATGGCTAGTCTAGAGAAGATAGCGTAAATGAGGAATAAGAAAAATAAAAAAAACTGCTTCACAAAAGAATAGAGGTTAGTAAGTCGACTCTTTGTATGGAGCCAGCGAGAGGATTTGAACCTCCGGCCTACTGATTACGAATCAGTTGCTCTACCCCTGAGCTACGCTGGCGCTTGAAAGCTTTTATAAAGCATAGTGTAAAAATTGTCAATACTTTCTTTTAAAAAGAAGCTTTGGATGTAAAGCACTAACCAAAAAGCCAGCAACAATAATTAAGCAAGCGCTATGCCAGATAAGAATAATGGAGCAAAGGGTCTGATTCTAAAAAATTCGTCTTTGCCCAGCTTTCTAATTGAGTAAAATAAAACCAAAGGCACAGCAAAAAGCACTCTAAAAAATACCAAAATTGGACTTGGCAAATTACACCAGATTGAAAAAATTGGTATAGAACCCCATATAAATGTTGCAAACAGCATTTCAAAAACGCCTTTTTGACTATTTGATTTTACAAATGGATCATTTTTCATTTTCTAAATTTAGCCTATCTTTTTTAAAAATGCAAGTATACGATTAACCAATTAACTCTATCATATCTTTTGGAAGTTTTGAATAAAATTTTAAAAACTTATTTGAATTAGGATGGAAAAAACCCAGGTAAAATGCATGAAGCGCATGTCTTTGTATAAGTTTAGATGATTTTGAGTAAACGCTATCACCAACAAGCGGATGATTTAAATACTGCATATGTACACGTATCTGGTGAGTTCTTCCAGTTTCTAATTCGAAGCGTACAATATCCATATCTTTTAGGCGCATAATTACTTTGTAGTGCGTAACTGCAAGTTTTCCCTGTACAACTGCAAACTGTTTGCGTTTTATGGGGTGGCGACCAATTTGTGTTTTAATTGTTCCAAAACTATCTTTTATGTGACCCTCGCATATGCCTATGTAATAGCGTTTTGATATATGCAGAGCAAATTGATTTGCAAGTTTAAAATGCGTGTTGTTGTCTTTTGCCAAAACTATAACACCACTTGTATCTTTGTCTATGCGGTGAACAACACCAGGTCTTAGTGGAGCACCAATATCTGATAATTTTATTCCTCTAAAAAGTAAAGCGCCCACCACGCTTTTATGTTCGCTTCCAGCACCAGGGTGTACAACAACACCCGCAGGTTTATCTACCACAACTAAAAAATCATCTTCATATAATATTTTAATATCACAATCTGCAATTTTGAGGTTTGGTTTTTCAAACTCAATTGGCTCAAAAGAAATTTTTTCTTCGCCTTTAAGCTTATAATTTTTGCTTACAACCTTGCCATTTACGCATACTTTACCTTTTTCAATCCATTTTTGTATTTGATTTCTTGGTATATCCAAAATTTCTGCCAGATATGAATCAATGCGCTTTTGAGTGTCTGTGTTAATAATTTGTTGCGTTTGTGGCATTTGTTATAGTTTCATTAGTAGAGTTTGTGGCATTTGTAACATTCTGATTTAAATATAGCGCTTGAGCCCATGCAGGTAAATTAGAAGGTGGCTTCCAGTTTTCCACAGGTTTTCCAGCCAATGCATTTTGCATATAATTTAACCATATAGGCAAAGCCATTGTTGCACCAACTGCTGTTGGTCCGCACGAGCGGTTATCATCATAACCTACCCAAACACCTGTTACTAGTTGTGGCGTAAAACCAATAAACCAGTTATCCCGAGATTCATTTGTTGTACCAGTTTTACCTGCGGCTGGCCTTCCAAGTGCTTGTGCAGCTACACCTGTACCTTCTTTTATTACATCTTGCATCATTTTTACAAGCACATAACCAACATCTTGAGGAAATACATTTTTTAATTCAGGTTTGTCTTCGTAAATTACATTTCCATTTTTATCAACAATTTTTGTTATGAATATTAATTTTGGCAAATACCCCATATTATCAAATGCGCAGTATGCTCTTGTTAGTTGTGCCAATGTTGTAGAAAATGACCCCAAAGCAATAGTTAAGTTATCTGGTATATGTTCTGTTATACCTAGTTTTCTCGCATTGGCAATAACATTTTCAACGCCAACTTTTGATAGCAAATTTATAGTAGCTACATTGACAGAATGTGCTAAAGCATATTGTAGTGTAACCTGACCATGAAATGTATGTGAATAATTTTCTGGTCTCCAAATTTTGTTACCGGTTTTAAACTCTATAGGCTCATCAGCAATAGTATCTGTGGGCTTCCAACCTTGTTCAAGTGCAGTTAGATAAACTATAGGCTTAAAAGCACTCCCAGGTTGTCTTTTTGCTTGAATTGCTCTATTATACTGGCTAATCTGGTAATCAAACCCACCCACTAAAGCCTTTACATAACCGTTTCTTGGGTCAATTGAAATTAAAGCAGACTCAAGACCATTGTATTTACCACCAGATAACCTCAAGATACCGCTTCTTACTGCATTATAGGCGTCACGCTGCATATTCATATCAATAGTTGTATAAACTTTCAAACCACCTTTATTTACAACATCTTCCCCGTATTTATTTATTAGCCAAAGCCTTACATACTCAATAAAATAAGCAGCTTTTGGATTGTAGCCATAGCGTGTCATCTCGCTTTGGTGGGCCAAAACAATTTTTGAGTTCACCGCCTCTAAATATTGCTGTTTTGTTATAAAATGGTTTTCAAGCATGTTATTTAAAACATAAATAGTGCGCTTTGCAGCTAATTCTGGATGGTAATACGGATTGTAGGCATTTGGAGCCTGAACAAGTCCAGCAAGCATGGCTGATTCTGCAATAGTTAAATCACTTGCGTGCTTATCAAAATAAATTTCACTTGCAGATTCTATACCGTATGCGCCATTTCCAAAATATACAGTATTAAGATATAAAGTTAGAATCTCATTTTTTGTTAAATGATTAGCAATTTTATAAGCTAATACTGCTTCTTTCAACTTCCTGTATATGGTTTTTGATGGTGTGAGGTAAAGATTTTTAACAAGCTGTTGGGTAATGGTGCTTCCACCTTGTACAATACGCCCATGCATAATATCTTCAAATAAAGCCCTACCGATAGCCCTAAAACTAATTGGTCCATGTTCGTAAAATCTAGCATCTTCTGCTGCAAGTATAGCTTTTTTCATATTATTGGAAATTTGATCAAAACTCACAACTTGCCTGCGCTGGCCACCAAAAATAGCTATTTTTTTACCTGAAGAGTCATAAACTGTAGTGGGTACAGGAAAAAAACTACCGCTCATAAGCGTTTGAAAGTCTTTATTTGTATCAATGTATAATGAAACTACAAAAGAAGTAAAAGCTATAAAAACTAGAAAGAAAATCAAAAAAACAATTAGTAATACTTTTTTCATTTTTTAACCTCTATATCAAAAGATAACAAACCTTTATTAGAATTGACTTTTTTTGTTAAATCTTGCATGCCATTAAGATTTTTATTCATAATCTGAATAATAAGTTTTGCAAACAAAGGATTTATATTGCTATCTTTGGTATTTTTATTTAGTAGTATTGATTTTGTCAGATAATCATCTGCCTGTGTTTTATAGCCAAGCAATAAATAACACAATGCCATTTTATAGTAATCTTGTGCATTATAATCGTTAATATTTGTAAAAGTTCTGATTGCTTTTTCTGGTTTATTTTCAATTAAGTATAAATCAGCCATAATTCTATTCAAATCAGGGTTAAAGTTTCTTAATGCTTCAAGGATATCTACCATATCAAAATTTTTCATATTTAAATGTAATTTATCATTTAAATATTTTTTTTCAAGTTTTAAATAATCAAATCTTCCATCCGATATTGCTTTTAACAAAACAAAATCTTCTACACTGATATTTTTTGGTTCTTTAAGCTTATTAACCAAACTTAAAGCATAATCATTGCATACAAGTACGCTTTTTGGTTTGCTACCAAGACTTGATTGCTTTGTAAAAAATTGGTTTAAGTAATTTTTTGCTGTTTGCGTAGAGCCCTGAGTAAAATCTATCAAAGCCATATTAAAATATGGCAGAGGAAAATTTGGGTATCTATTTATTAACACACTAAACATTTGTTTTGCTTTATCAAAATTATAGTTTTTTTCGTACATTAAAGCTAGATTATAATACAATATGGGATTTGAGGGGTTACTTTGGTAAGCCTTTTGATAATAATTTAAAGCCTGTCTAAGATTATTTTCTTTAAAATATGCATAAGCTTTGTTGGCCTGGTTTAGACTGTAACTTTCACTTATGGCGCTCATATAAGATTCTTTTGCCTGGCTCATCAAACCAAAACTTAAATAGATATTACCAAGGTCAATATTTGAAGCAAGATTAGCGCTATAGTGGATAGGATCAATTGATTGCATAATAATCAGTGACTGTAAAGCACAAATAATCCTGCAATCTTTATAATTAATTTGTTTTAACAATTCTTGTTTATCTAAAGTTGGCACAATTGAAAAATCATTTACTACATCTTGTGTGTCTATATTAGATATGAGGTTGTATGCAGTTTGCATATTATTACTTTTTAAAGCAAGTAAATATGCAAAATAAGCTAGCTTAGGGTCTAGTTTTTTATTTAAACTTTCTATTGCATAATTAAGTGCGTTTTCTAAATTGTTTTGTGCAAATTGTAAAAAAGCCATATTATGCTCAGCTACACTAGAATTACCAACTTTTGAAAAATACTCTTTAGCTTTTGGATAGTTGTTTTCCTTTGCATAAATATAGCCTAACATTTCATACAAGAGTCTATCCTTATAGCCTTTTTTTAGCATTTGATCAATGTTGTTTAGCACATTTTTTACATCTTTTTGGGTTAAAAAATCGTAATATACATTCATTATATCAATTTCATGATTTTTTATGTTGGCATTTTGAAGATCTTTAAGTAAATCTTTCGCTTCATTAAAATGATTATTTTGCATGTAATAGCTAAAAAGGTACATGTATGAGTCAATATACTCATTTGGGTTTGAAAAAGTGGAATGAAGGTAATCGTTGGCTTTTTTAATATATTCGTATGCCATTTGTTGGTTGTTTTGCATTTGATAGATTTTTGCAATGTTTATATATGCTAAAAATAGATAGTTTTTGGATTTTTTAAATTCTTCTATTGCTTGTTTTAAGTTACCTTTATTTTCAAGATTAAGTCCTTCAATAAAATGCAAATCTAAATTTTCTTTTGTTTTTACAACTTTTTGAGGTTGAGGTTTTGTGATTTTTTTTGGTACAGGACTTTTAGAAAAAAAAACAAATATAGCGGCAGCTATAAGAAAAACTATGCCAGTGCCCAAAAAAAGCCATACAGGTCTCTTTTTGGGCACCAAAAGGGGGTTTTTTTCTTCTTCTTCAGGAACTTCCTGTTGCTTTTGTTGTAGTTGAGTTTCTTCTTTGGAATTTGGCTCTTCTTCTATAACTATTATCTTGTCTTTATCATCAGCCATCAAAAGCTTATTTTAGCTTGGAAACAAACTCTTTTATAGCCTCTATACCTTCCTGGATTACCTGCATACTTGTAGCAAAAGACAATCTTACATAATCATCATCACCAAATCCAATACCGGGAACAACAGCTACTTTTGCTTCATCCAGAAGAACACTGGCAAAATCCATAGAGTTATTTATTGTTTTTCCATTAATGCTTTTACCATACAAACCACTTATATTTGGAAATACATAAAATGCACCTTTTGGGTTAAAACATGTAATGCCATTTATGGAATTCAGTGCATTTACAATGTAGTTTCTTCTTTTTTCAAATTCTTTTCTCATAACCTCAACGCTATCTTGAGGACCAGTAAGTGCTTCTAGTGCTGCTATCTGTGCAATAGAAGTAGGATTTGATGTACTTTGACTTTGTAGTTTCGTCATATTTTCTGTAAGTTCTTTATCTCCGCAAGAGTATCCAATGCGCCATCCTGTCATAGAGTATGTTTTGCTTACACCGTTTATTACAATTGTTTTGTCTCTTATTTCTTTTGAAAGGCTCGCAATGCTTACAGGCTTGTAGCCATCGTATACAATAGACTCATACATTTCATCTGATATAACCCAAAAATCATTCTTAAGCGCAAGCTCTGCCAAAAATTCCAAATCCTTTTTTTCAAAAACTCCACCTGTTGGATTTGAAGGATTGTTTAATATAATAGCTTTGGTTTTTGGCGTTATAGCTTTTAAGAGTTGCTCTTGAGTGGGTACAAAACCTGTTTTATCAGTAGTTTTTATTACAACAGGCACCGCATTTGCATACTTTACTATTGCTTCATATGTTACCCAATACGGACTTAGTATTATTACTTCGTCGCCTTCTTCAAACAATACCTGAGACAGGTTAAATAAATTTTGTTTTCCTCCAGCAGACACGCAGATTTCGTTTCTTTTATATTCTACACCATTAACTTTCTTTTCTTTTTCAATAATAGCATCTTTTAGTTCATTTATGCCACCTGCTGCTGTATATTTTGTAAAACCATCTCTGATAGCTTTGATAGCTGCTTCTTTGATATTATCTGGTGTATCAAAGTCAGGTTCACCTGCGCCAAATGATAGAATTTTAATCCCAGAAGCATTCATTTCTTTGGCTTTGGCTGTAATAGCAATCGTAATAGATTCCTCAATCCTTCCGATGCGCTCAGCAAGTTTTTTCTTCATCTTTCCCCCTTAAATTTTTTTTTCATATGTTCAATAACTATTGGTGACACAAATGCACTTACATCTCCACCATTTACAAAAACATCCTTTACTATAGTTGAGCTTAAAAAGGAATACTTAATGTAAGGCATAAAATAAATGATCTCAATTTCTGGTGCAAGAGAACGGTTCATAAAAGCCATTTCCATTTCGTACTCAAAATCGGAAACAGCTCTAAGACCTCTAACTATGACTTGAGCCCCTTTAGATTTAGCAAAATCAACAAGCAAACCATCCACTTTTTCAACACTTATAGAAGCTACATTTAATGATTCAATGACCTGTTTTGTTAATTCAAATCTTTCTTCAAAATCAAAAAAAGATTTTTTAGCAGTATTTTTTGCAACGCCAACTATTACTTTATGAAAAATTTTAGATGCTCTCTTAATAATATCTATGTGACCATTTGTTATAGGATCAAAACTACCAGGCACAATTGCCACAACACAACACTTATCCATATTACCTCAAATAATTCAATATACTATTGCCAAATTTTTTTATTTTAAAAACACGCTCATTTTCTACCACTTTGTTACTTTCTACGCAAACTATAGCATCTTTTTTTAGCTTTTTCAATAAAAAAACCACCAGATCATCTATTTTTAATGAATATGGAGCATCCATATAAACAATATCAGCATTTTCAACAACATTTAGATTCAAAAAATTAAACACATCCATTTGATAAATTTCAAACTTATCATTGCTTATATTTAAATTTTGCAAGTTCTTTTTTATAAAAGTATCATCTTTATCAACAAAAAAAACTTTCTTTGCGCCTCTTGAAACCGCTTCTATTCCAATAAAACCATTACCAGCAAACAAATCGACAAAAACTGCACCATTTATAATAGGACAAATAGTGTCAAAAAAAGACTTTTTTACTATCTGTTTGGTAGGTCTTATTTGTTTTGTTTTTTTAAATTCTAATGGCCTGTTTTTGTAAATGCCAGCTATCACTCTCATAACAAACCCTAAGGATATCATTTTTATCTATATTGTCAACGCTTTTAATATATACAATCTCACCTGGGTGAGCTACTTGTTTTAAGCTATAATCGCTTGCATATATTGTATCAATGCATACATTTACATTAGTATGTGGAGTTACAAACTCAAACGATCCAGCCTCAAACCTGTTTTTTACAAGAAGTTTTAATTTATCACCAACACGCTCAAGCACAATAGCAACATAAGTGCAAGGTTTTAAATAAGCGCTACTTTTTAGATATTGTTTGGGTCTTCCAAGAAAAAATCCCAAACTGTAAGGCCTGTGACTTACAGTCTTTAATTGCTCATATAAAGACGCCATATATTTTTTATAAGTCCCTTCATAGTAGCTATCTATTGCTTTTCTGTATGACTTTGTAGTAAGGCCAGCATAGTATTCGCTTTTATTTCTGCCTTCAATTTTCAAAGATTTTACACCAGTTTCTATAATCCTATCTAAAATTGGTAAAGCACACAAATCGTAAGAATTAAATATAAACGAGCCTTCTTTGTGTTCTTCTAAAAAAATGGGCATGGTTTTCCTTGTATCTTCAAAAATTATATATTTCCACCTGCAGCTTTGCGCACAATCACCTTTATTTGCACTACGATTAGTCAAATAAGAACTAATAAAGCACCTGCCAGAGTAAGCCATACACATTGCACCATGAACAAAAACCTCAACATCAAGGCTTGTATTTTTCACAAAAACTGCTAAATCACTTAGGGTCAACTCTCTTGCCGCAATAATACGCTCTACATTGAATTGTTTTAAAAAATTAGCAGCGTATGAGTTTGTAATGTTTGCTTGAGTGCTTATGTGTATAGGAATTTTTGTCTCTTGCAAAAGACTTAATACACCAAGATCGCTAACTATTAAAGCATCAGGGGGATTATTTTTTAAAAAAGGTAAAAATGCCTCTAATTTTTCAAAATCTTTGTCAAATAAATAGGAATTTAAAGTTAAATAAATTTTTTTATGAGCTTTTTTTGTATACTCTATAGCTTCTTTTAGTTCTTTTAATGTAAAATTTCCAGCGCGAGAGCGCAAACCAAAATCTTCAAAACTACAGTAAACTGCATCTGCACCAAAATGTATAGCGGTCTTTAATTTTTGAAAATTTCCCGCAGGGCTTAATAATTCAACCATATTCAGGCAATCCTGAGTAAAACACTACCTGCTAAAATTAGCACAAGACCTAAAACTTCAACTAAATTGATTTTTTCATGAAAAATTGTAAGATCAATCAACGTTATTACAGCAATACCTACACCAGACCACACAGCATACATTATGGCTAATTTTAAATATTTTGTAGCCATTGTAGCAAATATAAAACTTACAGCATAACAAACAAACAAAGCCACGGAAGGAAAAAGTTTGGTAAGGCCATTTGATAAACGCATAGATGTCGTGCCACAAACTTCAAACAAAATAGCAAAAGCTAAATAAACCCAACCCATCTGTTTGATTATAACAATTAATTCTTAATTTATCAAGCATTTGATTAAAATACAAAGGAAGGCTTGCTTTTAAACAAGCCTGTTTTATTTTTTTAAAACATCTTTATTCCAAATTTCGCTCATTTTTTGTAAGTATCTAATTACTACTTCCATTTCCTCAATATTATTGTTTAAATTGGCTTTAAGCGTTTGCAAAAGTAAAAAATCATAAATAGACTCAAGGAACTTACCAGCTTCTGGATAGTTTTTTACATCGAGTACATTTCTTAGTGCAAGCAAAATAGAATTAAGTCGTTCAATTGCATATACTTTCTCAAGTATATTTTTATTTTCAATCGCTTCTTTTGCTTTAACTGCATAACTTAAAGCGCCATCATACATTATACCAATAATATTTAGTCTATCATCTGTTGTATTTGCAAGTGTATTCTTATAGGCTTTATACGCACTGCTTGCAATCATTTTACCTCCTTGTTAAAAATTATTCCTATAGATTGGGCTAAGCTTGCTTCAAGCTTAATTAACTCTTCTGGTGGTATTTGTCTTATCACTTGACCTGTTTTACTATCAATTACTTTTACAATAAGACCTTTAGCGTCTTCTGAATAGCTAAATTTAACACTATCATTTAAAGAACTAATAGAATCGTTAAGTTTTTGAATCAATTTTTTGACATCGTTTTTACTTAAACTCGTACTGTTGATATCACTTTTTTCATTTGTGCTAACTTGTGATGGATTAGTTGTGGATACAGAAAAAAAATTGTTTGCATTATTTTGTGTGGCTATTAGATTAATTTGCTTATTTTGTATAAAATTCAAGTTTGTTTTAGTTACATCACCTGCATCCATCTTTTCCTCCTTTGTAGCTTCTAGCCACTTTTTGTTCCTGTCAAACTATCAAACATAGTTGTCAAATACTGGCTTTGTGCCTGCATCTGGTTCATTATGGTATTAAGTTGAGAAAATTGTACGACAAGGTTATTTTGGTAGTTTTGCAGATTTTGTTTTAAGGTATTTATTTGAGATTGAAGCGAGTTAATCTGGTTTTGAATAATATTTTGAGCTGTTGTTATAGCTCCACCATTAACAGATGTTGCCTGATTAACGGCATTATTAATCAAATCCATTATGCCATTGGCTGAGGAATTTGTTAAAATATTTTTAACAGCATTAAAATTAGTTGATAAAGCCTGTTGAAATGTAAGACTATTAAATTGTAGGTTGCCATTTCTATCAAAAGAAAAGCCAATACTTTCTGCTGAATTAATTGTCTGGTTTGTGTTTTGATTAAATAAACCAAAAAATGCATTTCTCAAACTTGCCATAACTGATTGTATAGCAGTAGAACCAAAAAATGCTCCCGCAATATTAGTTGTAGAATCATAAGAATTATTTTGATTGACATATTGCAATAGATTATTGTAGTTATTGACAAAGGTTTGCATATCTTGCGTTAATTGGGAAGTGTTGTAATTTAGTGTTATTGTCGTTGTACCTGTTCCTTGAAGCTGTATATCAACACCTTGTATGTAGTTTTTTAAATCATTTGATTGTGAGGTTATGCTTACCCCATCAAGTGTTGCTTGTGCATCTTGAGAATTTTGAGTTGGGGTTGAACCAAATACAGCAAGCGTATTATTTGTATTTATTGTTAAGTTGTTTTGTGTACCAGTTGGCGTAGTTAAAACAAGATTGTAACTAGATCCATTATAAACAATGCTCGCACTCAAACCTGAATTTGTAGCATTAATAGCGTTGGCTAAACTTTGGAGGGTTGTTGAAGTATTTACAGTTACAGAATAGGATTGACTTCCAATGGAAAAGCTAAACACACCATTTGATGTTGCCGCTTGGCTATTTGGGCTTGAAAACCCATTACTTGAAACCCATACTTGAGCTTTTGCCAATTGAGTTACGCTCAATGTGTGTATACCGCTGGCCGTTGTTTGATTATTACTTACTGTTGCCACAGAGGTATTGCTTGATGTTGCCGTTTGCTGGGTTAAATCTTGTATAATGTTGTTTGCACTCGTTTGTAATTGTATTAGCTGGCTTGAAAAATTTGAAAATGTTTGGAGGTATGCTTTTTGCTGCGTTTGCTGAGCTTGGAGATTTATAATAGGCTGACTTTGAGCAGTAACCAATTGTTGAAGCATACTTTGAAGGTTAAGATTACTAGTATTTCCCAAACCCAATATGTAATTAGAACCTACCTGCATACTCATATCACACCTCTCTTTTTCTTATCGGATGATTTTTACAAAAGTTTATTAGTTTTTTTATTTTTTAAATTATAAACATACGATAGAATTTTTGCCACAGCTTCGTATAATTCAATTGGGATTTCTTTATCAATTTGGGTTTGTTTGTATAGACTTTGAGCCAAAGGAGGATTTTCTACAATTACCACATCATTTTTTAGTGCAATTTCCTTTATCCTTTGGGCAACTTCATTTAAGCCTTTTGCAATAACTTTTGGCGCATTCATTTTTGATTGATCATACTTTAGAGCTACTGCAATGTGCGTTGGGTTAGTTATAACCACATCCGCTGTTTTTACATTTTCCATCATACGTCTTCTTGCCAGCTCCATTTGCATTTTTCTTATTTTTGCTTTTATTTTTGGATCACCTTCCATTTGTTTAAATTCTTCTTTTACCTCTTCTTTGCTCATCATCAATGAACGCTCAAAAATAAATTTTTGATAAGCATAATCTATAATAGCCAAAAAAACCATAAATAATAAAAGATAAAGCGTTATAGAAAACATGTTTTTGGCAAGTACAACTGTAAAAACATTTATAGGCTGATCAGTTAAATCAAGCCAGGTTTTGTATTTTGCCTTGATAAAAAAATACATTATAGAAAATATGACAATAATCTTTAGTATCGACTTTGCAAGCTCACCCAAAGCCCTAAGCGAAAAAAGGTTTTTAATACCATTTATAGGATTTATTTTTTCCAGATCAAAATTAAGTCTTTCAAAACTAAATAATATGCCTATTTGGGCAACATTAACAAGAATTGCTACAACAATTAGCAATACAAAAAAAACACCTAAATACATAAAAAAAATTTTAATAACGTCTAGATACAAGCTACCTAAATTGTTTAAATTAACATGATATGGCAAACTTAAAAAATAATTAAAAGAGTATATAGCTGTATCTTTAAAACTTTTAGCATTAAAATAAAAAAAGATTAAAGCCACAAGAAGCAATACAGCTGTATTAAGTTCAATTGATTTTGCAACCTGACCTTTTTTTCGCGCTTCTTCGCGACGTTTTGGTGTGGCTTTTTCAGTTTTTTCACCTGGCATTATTTTAACCTTAATATATAGTTATAGTATGAAGGTAGTTGATAGTAATATTTAATCATAACATTTGCTGCAAAATTTAATGTTACGCCAAGTAAAAATAAACCAATAGTTATTGTTATGGGAAAAGAAGCAATCAGTACATTCATTTGGGGCATTGTGCGAGAAATCACTCCAAAAACTATATTTGTTATAATCAAAGCAAATACCACAGGCGCAAGTATCTGTACAGCAACAGAAAACATAACAAGTATTAATTGCACAATAAATTCAATTAGGCTTTTGTTCACAACAAATGTGCCAATTGGTATTAGCTGAAAACTTTCAACCAAAGAGCGTATAACAAAATAATGACCATCAATTGCCAAAAAAACCAGTATGGCAAATAAGCTTTCAAATTCTGTAATAATAGAAATTTGCGTATTTGTTTGGGGGCTTAGCACGTTTGCAATACTAAAGCCCATCATAAAAGAAACCAAACCAGCAGCAATCTCAATACCAGCCCATACAAATTGTATACAAAAGGCAAAACTGGCACCAAGTAAAATTTCTCTTACAATAAGCACAATAAGCTCAACTGTATTTGTAATATTTACATTTACATAATCTTTAACTATTGGATAAAGTACAAATGTCATAGTCAAACTAAACAGTATTTTAACCATTGCAGGAATTGATTTATAACTAAAAATTGGAGCCAATAGCAAAATAGAAGCGACTCTTACAAATATCAAAAAGAAAATCTCTAAATCGGCAAAAGGTACATTAAGTAAAGCAAGATTATTCATCTAATATAATTTGGAATATTTTGGTATAGCTCAATCGTGTAATTTGTTAAAAGCTTTGCCATCCATGGAGCTAAAAATAACAAAGTCAAAGCAACGGCTATAATCTTTGGTATAAATGTAAGTGTCATTTCTTGAATTTGAGTAATTGCTTGAAAAATACTCACAAGAAGCCCTGCTACCAAACTAACAATCAGTATTGGCAAAGAAAGCATTAAAGCTACCTGCATAGCACTTCTACCAATGCTAACTACAGTTGCAACATCCATTATATCCTCCTAATGAAAACTTTTAACAAGTGACAAAACAACCAAGTTCCACCCATCAGCTAAAACAAATAACAGTAATTTAAATGGTAAAGATATCATAACAGGTGGTAACATCATCATACCCATACTCATAAGTACACTTGAAACTACAATATCTATAATTACAAACGGTATATACAGTAAAAAACCTATTTCAAAAGCTGTTTTTAGTTCGCTTATAATAAATGCGGGCACAAGTATGTTTAAGCCAAGTTGTTGTTCATTTTGAGGATTGGGTTGTTTAGCAATTCTTAAAAAAAGAGCAATGTCTTTTTGGCGTGTTTGCTTTAGCATAAATGCTTTTATAGGTGTTTGAGCTGCATCATAGGCTTGCTCTAAACTTAGTTTTCCTTCATTAAAAGGCTTATATGCATTATTGTAAACAGCGCTAATTGTAGGAGACATTATAAAAATAGTCAAAAAAAGCGCAATCCCAAGTAAAATTTGGTTTGGAGGTTCTTGCTGTAAGCCTATTGCTTGTCTTAAAATAGAAAGCACGATTATTATACGTGTAAATGATGTAAGCATAATCAAAAATGATGGAGCAATGGCTAAAGCTGTAAGCAAAATAAGCAATTTTACCGCATTTGAAATATTTTGGGGTGTTGTAGCACCATTTAAAGTAATACTCAAAGAAGGTGTTGCTGTGCTTTGTGCCCCAAAAGCATTCAAACACAAACAAACTAAAATAAAAAATATTGCCAAACTAAGTATTTTCTTCATTTTTAACCAATTGAGATATTAAATTTATTTCGTTTCCAACACCAAGCAAAAATTGTTTTTCATCAACTTCAATAATAACAAGGCTATGTTTGTTATCAATGTAAGTCCTATCCAAAATCTTGATGCGACCACCTCTTTTAGTATTAATTTGAAGTTTTTTTAACGCCCAAACGCTTGCAAAAAGCAACGCTATAACTATTATAACGCTTCCAAGAGCTTTTAGCGAGTAACCAAGATAATCTATAGAGCCTGCATAAGCCAGGCTAGGAATTAATATAAAAAAAACGAATATAAAAAATGTACGCACTTAAAATCTCACTCAATATTGTATTCCATAATTTCATCAGGTGTTAATATTTGAGAGAGTCTTATGCTAAATTTTTCATCAACAATTATTACTTCACCTCTTGCAAAAATTTGATTTTCAATAAATACATCAATATATTCACCCGAGAGTCTGTCTAGTTTTAAAACACTACCTTCACTCCACTTCAAAATATCCCTCAATTTTACCTTAGCTCGTCCCAACTCATAGTATGTATTAACCGGTACATTATAAAAGGGTACTAACTCTTCTTCTTTCATTGTATAATAAAATCAGTAAAATAAATGTCTTTTACTGCATCTTCGCCTAAAGCATTGTTTATAGCCTTTATTAGCTGTTTTTTAAGCTCTTCTTTGCCAGATAAAGTTAGTAGCGTATCTGATGTTTTCGTTGAAATTACCGTAATTATAGCATTTTTAATAGCTGCATCCTCTAAAGTATCACCCGATGATTCACTACTTTTTGTTTTTTCTTTTCCATTCATTACCAAAGCAAGCGAAATTTTTAAATATCTATCACCAGACTGGTCTGCTAAATTGATAATCATTGAGGGTATGTTTTTAATATGCACATTTTTATCATTTAAAACAGACTCAGAGCTACTGCTTTGAGTCTGAGTATTTTTTGGACTATTAGAAGAGCCTTTCTTTAAAAAGAAAAACGCTAAAGCACCACCTACAATTAATACAACCACTATAATTAAAATAGGTAATATTAGACTTTTTTTCTTTTTTTGATCTTTTTTTTCTTCTTCTTCTGCCATATTACACTAATTTTATCAAAAAGTTTTGTTTTGTAAAGAAATTAATTAACCCAAATTTATCATAACCATCTTTATATTTGTCATTTCTTCAATTGCAAATCTCACACCTTCCCTGCCAATACCAGAGAGCTTATTGCCGCCATAGGGCATATTGTCTACTCTAAATATTGAAGTATCATTTATCATTACACCACCTACATCAAGGTTGTCTATAGCATAGTTGATTTTTCTTATATCATTTGTGTATATGCCTGCTTGAAGACCATAGTCTGAATCATTTACATGCTTTATTGCTTCTTCAAAGTTATCGTACTCTACAATAGACACAATAGGTGCAAATACTTCCATGCACATTACCTTCATATCTTTTGTGGTGTTTCTAAGCACTGTTGGGTATAGTATCTTACCTTCTGTTTTGCCACCGCATACAAGTGTTGCCCCTTGAGAGATTGCTTCGTCTATCCAGGACTTTGCTCTAAGCGCTTCTTTTTCATCGATCATCGGACCAAGTTCTACATCTTGATCTAGAGGGTTTCCTACTTTGAGGCTTTCTGTTGCCTGCTTGAATTTTTCGCTAAACTCATCTGCTATTTCATGGTGTACATATATGCGTTGCAGTGATATGCAAACCTGACCTGAGTTTGAAAAAGCGCTTGCTATGCATCTGGGTATGGCTTTGTCTATATCTGCATCTTTCTCTATGATTGTTGCTGAATTGTTTCCAAGCTCCAAAGTTACCCTTTTTATCCCAGCTTTTCTTATAATGGAATCACCTACCGCAGGTGAGCCTGTAAATGTTACTTTCTTTACAGTTGGGTGAGATACCAAATAATCACCTACACTTGAGCCAGAACCAATTACCACATTAAATACACCTTCTGGCAAACCGGCTTCTTGCAGTATTTCAGCCAATATCAATGCAGTAACAGGTGTGGTTGACGCTGGCTTTAGCACAATTGTGTTGCCTGATGCTATGGCTGGTGCCACTTTGTGGGCAACAAGGTTTAGTGGAAAGTTAAAAGGTGTAATAGCAGCAATAACGCCCATTGGTACCCTTATATAGTAGCCTACCCTGTTTGTACCAGATACACTTGCATCCAAAGGCACAGTTTCACCGTGAATGCGCATAGCTTCACAGCTTGCAAACTTGAATGTCTCATAACCTCTTATTACTTCACCTATTGAATACTTCCATGCTTTACCTGCTTCTTTGCAAATTACAGTAGCTATCTCATCTTTGCGCTTCAGGATTAAATCAGCAGCTTTTTGCAGTATCTCGCTGCGCTTGTAGGCAGGCATCTTTTTAAACTCATCAAATGCTTCTTGCGCAGAATTTACAGCCAAATCAACACTTGATGTATCGCACAATGGAACTTTTGCAAAAACTTCACCCGTATATTTTTCTGTTACATCCAATAATTTTCCTGTTTCAACCCATTTGCCGCCTATAAAGGTTTTGTAAGTTTGCATAAAAGACACCTCCTGCTAGTTTTCAACATATCTATAGCTTATAGCTTCTTTAATATGAGAGTCTAAAATTATATCACTTTTTGCAAGGTCTGCTATTGTACGAGCTACTTTTAGTACTTTAGTGTAGCTTCTTGCTGAAAAATGTAAAACTTTCATGGCTTGTTTTAAAGTTTGTTCTGCTTGAAAATCTAATTTACAATATTTTTTAATTAAACGAGGTGTTAATTGAGAATTAGTTTTTATTTTTTCTTCAAAAAAACGATTTTTTTGAAATTCTCTTGCTTCTATAACCTTTTGCATTAAATCATAGCTCGTATAGGTAGACTCAGCTTGTATTATATCATAATCAATTTCTGGCATTTCTACATATAAATCAATTCTATCTAAAAAAGGACCTGAAATTTTACTTCTATATCGTCTTATTTGATCAAAACTACATATGCATTTTTTTACTTTTGAACCATAATAACCACACGGACAAGGGTTTGCAGCACCTATTAGCATAAAGTTTGCTGGATAGTTAACCGTAAATTTTGCTCTGGATACATTGATATAGCCGTTTTCTAAAGGTTGCCTTAATACCTCTATGACATTGCGCTTAAATTCTGGGAGTTCATCCAAAAACAACACACCATTATGGGCTAAACTAATCTCGCCAGGTTTTGCATCAGCTCCACCGCCTATTAGGCTAATATCGCTTGCTGTATGGTGTGGAGCTCTAAATGGCCTTTTTGTTATAACGCTACCTTTTGACAAACCTGCAACACTGTATATTTTTGTTGTTTCTATAATTTCTTCTTCGCTCATAGGCGGCATTATGGTAGGTATTCTTTGTGCAAGCATGCTTTTGCCTGTGCCTGGTGGACCTATAAGCATTATATTGTGAAAACCACTTGCTGCAATGAGCGCGGCTCTGATTGCTCTGTGTTGGCCTTTTATTTCTGAAAAATCCACTTCATAATCAACTTTTTCAAAAACAATATTTGCTTCATACAATTTAGCATCCACATAACCATTTAAAAAACCTAGCACTTGCGATAGATTGTCAAACGCGTAAATGCTAGCTTTTGCAAGTGAAGCTTCATATGCATTTTCTTTTGCTACAACAAGATTTAAATTGTGTTTTTTTGCATGTATAGAAATTGGTAAAATACCGCTTACAGGTCGTAATTTTCCATCAAGAGACAATTCTGCTGCAAATAAAAATTCTTCTAAGTTTTTTGAGATTTCAACGCCATTTACAATTGCAATAGCAATTGCTATAGGTAAGTCAAACTGTGAGCCTTCTTTTTTAACATCTGCCGGCGATAAATTTACTGTAAGCCTTGTTGCTTTAAACGGTATCGAACTGTTTAAAAGTGCGCTTCTTACGCGTTCTTTGCTTTCTTTTATTGCATTATCCGCCAATCCCACAATGACAAATGCAGGAAGGCCTTTTGAACTATCAACCTCTACTTCAACACCGTATGCATTTATACCAAAAACAAATGCACTTTTAAGTTTTACAAACATTCACTGACTTCTAGTTTTTATAGATACGGTTTGACTATCCGGACTTACCTGGCCCCATTTATCAACTGCTTTTACCCAATAATAATATGTGGTATCTGGCTTTACCTTGTCATCAATGTATGATGTGCCTTGAACTTTTGCGATTTCATTTGTTATAAATAAATAATACCTTCTAAAAAGTTCGTAGTAGGCTATATCGTTTCCTGAACTTGCCCACTCAATTTTTACTGCTCCATTTGGTAATTGCTCAGCTTTTATGCCTTTTGGAGCTTCTGGTATAGGAAATGTTTTGCCTTGAACAATTTCTGAATCCGGGCTTTCAATATCACTTGCATCAATTGCTTTTACCATAAATAAGTATATTTTCCCTGGTTCTAGGTTTTTAATGGTATATTCAAGCACAGATGATTTTACTTTACCTGCATAAGCCATAGAAGAAGGGCTATTGCCATAATAAACCTCATAATAGGCTACATCCTTTGTAGGGCTTGGAAACCAGTAAACAGTTATTGTGCCTGCACCTGTCGGTACTGCTTTTAGTGAAAGTGGTGGTATTGGTTTATTTTGAGTTGTTCCAGAAACATAAGCGCTTGGCGGGCTTTCTACACCTTTGTAGTTAATACTTGATACTTCATAATAATAAGTAACTCCATCTTGAAGACCTATATCTGTGTATGTTGTATTTTCTCTACCTTCTAATCTTTTTATAGCCTTAAAGGGACCAAGACTGGATTGTGCTCTATAAATCATATAACCAGATACAGATTTATCGCTTGAAGGTTGCCACTGCAAAATCAAGCTATGTGGAAGTCCACTAATTACCTTTAGGCCTTCTGGAGGGTTTGGTCTTGGCAAAGTAGTGGCTGATACCTGTGTAAATGGACCTACACCTTGATCATTAAATGCTGCTATCCTATAATAATACGTAGCATTGTTTTCCAAAGTGGACAAAATACCACCTGTATCAGTATAGCTTGATTGCAAATTGTTGTTAATTTGTGTTAAAAACTCGAATTTTCCCGTAGGAGAACCTGATCTATAAATTACATAACCTTTTACATTCTGGTTAGTAATCGGAATCCATGTTAATGTAACAGACTGTATACCGCCTTTTGCCGAAGTTATTTGTACATTTGGTAAGTTTGGGTTTGTTTTTGTTATTTCTACTGTAGAACATGATGATATAAATAATAAACCAAAAAGTACCAAAAACCATTTTTTCATATATTTACCCTCCAGGTAAGTTTATCTAATTAGAGTATACAATTTTTACCAATTTTGCAACTAAAAAACACTTTCAAACCTTTTTAATGTTTACACCACTTGAAAAAAACACTGCCCCGCCTCCAATATCAGACAATTTATCACTTGTTAGTGTGTTTATTGGCTGTTTGTTAATATAATCATCTACCCAATAAAGCCCTCGCGCAACCAAGACTCCTTCTTTTACATCATCGCTTATCATGGCTTTTAAAATACAACTACCCTGTTCGTTAAAAATTTCCACATTACAATTATCTTTTAGATCGTACTTTATAGCATCCTTTGGATTTATTTTTACATATGGTGCGTATTCTTTTTCTTTTAATTTATTGATATGCGCAAAAGTAGAATTTAAAAAATGCTTATTTGGCGGACTGATTAAAATGAAAGGGTAATTTAGAGTCAAGGCAGTGCACTCTGGCAAACCAGTACCTGCCAAATTGATTGCCTCTGGGTTTTCAAATTGAATTTTTTCGGTTTTGGTGTATGCAGAATCTGTGTAGGGAAAATCAATATATTCTAATTCAATAAATTTTTCTTTTAAAAGCCTATTTAATGATATATTATGCCTTTTAAAATATTCGCTATCCAAAGCCTGGTCTGCAAGATCATAAGCATTATCTTTAAAACAATCTTGGCTAAAACCAAAAGCCTGAGCAAGCATACTGAATACTTCAATATTTGGCTTAGATTGACCTAATGGTTCAATTACTCGATTTGCAAAAGCAATCACATTGTGCCAATAGCTAATATAGAGATCTTCATGCTCAAATGATGTAGTTGAAGGTAAAACAATATCTGCATATTTTGCAGTATCGCTCCATAGTCTTTCATGTACCACAACAAATAAATCTTCCCTTTCAAAACCTTTCTTCACAAGGTTATGATTTGGTGCTACAACTAAAGGATTTGAATTGTAGACATAAATAGACTTTATAGGGTTTTTATTGTCTGTTAAAGCCTTTCCTAATTCTACCATATTTATCGATCTGGGTTTTTTATTAAGTAAATCTGGCCTTTCAAGCAATGTTTTGTTAATTGGAAAATACCCAGAATTTGATTTTAAAGCCCCACCTTCTTTGTATTTCCATGAGCCAATTATAGCTGGAAGCAAACTAATTGCCCATGTATTAAAACCGCCATTTAAATGGTGTTGCAAACCATTTCCTATTCTAATAAAGCTTGGCTTTATTGTAGCATATTCAATTGCAAGTTTGTTTAATTGTTCTTTGCTTAAAACTGTTTGTTTGCTCACTGTGTTTGGAGTGTAGTCTTTTGCCAATTCTTTAAATTTATCAAAACCAACTGTATTGCTTTCAATAAATTCTTTGTCATATTGAACCTTGTGTAAAAACATGGTCTTTGTTTCCAGAAATTTTTACTACCATATTGTCTTTGATCTCTACTTCTAAAGCACAGGCATCCGGACAATCATGTGGACATACACTAAAACACTTCATGGTACTTATTATATTTTCGATTTTTAAAAAAACAACTTTTTGTATATAATAAAAAGCCATGAAAGCAGGTCGTATTGTAAAAATTTCAAAACAAACTACACTTGTTTTGTCTAATAATAATCTAATAACTTTTCCTTTCAAAAGTAAACACAGTTTAAATGATATAATCGATGAAAACGATAATTTACTTGTAAAATCATATAAATCAATCGATTTTAAAAATGCTTTAGAGAAAACAAACAAAAAGTATCTTCTAATAGATAAAACAAAACAGTTTTTCAAACAACAGGGCTTTTTAGAAGCATTAACACCCAAATTAAAAAAATTATATTTAAACGAAAGACATATTAAAAAAATCAAAACAAGGTATGGATACCTGGTGCCTTCATTTGAAATTGAACATAAAAAACTATTATGTCTTGGTTTTGAAAAAGTATTTGAATTGAATTTTGCCTACAGGGATGATTTTGAAGACAAATTCCACAGTAAAGAATTTTTAATGCTTGAATGGTATAGAGCTTATGCAAAACCTGAAGATATTTTTGAAGATTTCAAAAAGTTATGCAAGTTTTTAAACGATTCTAAAGATATTTTAGAATTAGATTCAAAGCATATTAACCTTGATCGTTTTGAATTTTTTTCTTACGAAGAGTTGTTTTTAAAATATTTAGGTTTAGATATTTTGCACTTTTTTGATAAGAAAAAAATAATATCAAAATATAATTTAGAAGCAAATTTAACTAAATCTCAGGTACTTGATTACTTATTTGCAACACACATAGAAAAACACCTTGGCAATAATTGCATAAATATTGTGTACAATTTCCCCGACTTTACATTTCTTGCAAAAAAAGAAGGCAAATATGCAAAAAGATATGAGTTTTACATTAATGGCATAGAAATAGCTAATTGCTATGATGAAGAAAATGATTTTTTAAGGCTTGAAAAATATTTCAATAAACAAACAGATCCGGAATTTGTAGATTATATGGCTTTTGGTATGCCAAAAGCAAGTGGCATTGCTCTTGGATTTGACAGATTGTTAAAGTTAATAATGTGATTTAGTGTTTTTTTAAAAACAAGTATTTAAAACTTGATGGTGGTGCAACAATCCATATTGTTTCAACATCACAATCGCCTACGTTTTTATAGTAATGCATCAAAGAAGAAGAAAAATAAAAACTATCACCTTTTTCTAAAACGCATACTTCATCTGCAACTCTCAATTCTAGTTTTCCATTTAAAATATATCCAAACTCTTCACCTTTGTGTCTGTGCCATCCGTTTGAGTCACTGTTTACAGGTATAATTTTATAGGCAGGTTCCATCAATTTATTTGAAGGGTCTTTTACTAACAATTCTCTTATTACTTTGTTATTAGGGTATACTATACGTGTACGCTTTTCTTTTTTAACAAATATTTGCTCATCATTATCATTTAAGTATTCTTCACGTTGCATTTCCAAAATATCAAAAATCTTTCTTAAAACTTTAGAAGAGGGATTTACTTTATTTTTTTCTATTAATGATAGGTAATTAGGAGAGCATTTTACTAATTCTGCTAGTACTTTAAGAGTTATGTTTCTTCTTTTGCGCTCATATTTTATTTGTTCTCCAATATCCATAACCTGTTATGTAAAGATTTTTAGTGGTGCATCTTCTTTCTTTTTAATATCACCTCTTCTTATGGCTTCTTCTATATCTATTTGCTTTTGTTCTTGAAGTTTCCTTAAATATTCTTTTTCATCTTTTATACGACCGCGTTCTTTTGCTACCTGAAGGAGTTTTTCACCAATTTTTCTGCCTGCATGTCGTATAGTTTCTTCTGGAAAATACACAGCCCCGCACCCAGGACAGCTGTAAACCTCTACGTCTGGTACAACAAGCATTTCGCCTTTCACTGGTCTTTTAAATGGTGTCTTTGTTTTTATCATCTCTCTACCACAATACTTACATTTCATATATCTGCTCCTTTTTTAAAAAAGGGGGCCTTTCAACCCCCTGTAACTAAATTTAATCTTTAACTTTAACTCTCCATGGCTTTCCGTGCTCTTTTTCGTATGCAACTTCACGAACAGTTTTTCTTTTAAGGTAAATTCTTGTTGGATCAACTATCATTCTTAGCACTTTCAATTGTTCATGCGAAGGTGTAGGTGTTGTTGGAACCTCATCTGTGGGTTTAAGTACTTTACCACTTTTATCTTTTAATTCCCACATAACGTTGTCTATAACATCTTTTAAGCTTGCTCCAGGGTGAACGCTTCTTAGTCTCATATCATAGATGCCTTCTTCTGGGAAGTTTTCCATAACGCAAAGATCAGAAACCATCAAACCTTTACCGCCTCTTGGTACACCATAATCCCACCTTGACTCACCTTCTGGTCCTCTTGCTGCAGCCATAGTAGTTAAAAATTGTACTTTATAGGGAAATCGTCTTTTTTCTTGAACCATAACACTCAAGATAAAATCAGACTGTGTACCAATTGGGTTTGAGCCACCAGAACCTGTAAATATCACATTTGGACCCTTACCTGTGCCAGAAACCAAAGATGTCCATTGATTCCTGGGTGGCTCCCAAAGACCCGTTGCGTTAATATTGCCATACTCATCGTACTCTGCGCCACCTAAGCCACCACCTGTAACATATCCGCGTTGTTCGTATGTGCCAAATGCATCCATCATTGACAAAGCGGTAGAAGCCATATAAGCACCCCTAATATCTGCTACAGATATAGGAATGTGTTCAAAGCGTGGATCAAGCATACCTGCTTCCATAACTATAATGGCATCTGGGTTTATTGTGTGCTGTGCAAGTGTCATTGTAAGCACAGGCAAACCAGTACCAATAAACATTGATGCTCCTTTTGGTATCATTGTCGAGCTTGCAATAGCAAGTAACTCCATTGTTGTAAACTCATCTGGTGGAATATCGTTTTCTTTGCAATATGCCTCATAATCTGAGTCAGATATACCGCTGTGAAAACTTTTAACACTTGCTTCAATTTCATCTACAGTTGGTATATGTACCGGTATAATAGCTTTTTTACTCATAATTTTTACCTCCTTAATTATATTGGCCTATATTGATCGGGTTTGTAGCCATATTTTGTATCAGCTACAAGTTCATATAACCTTGCAAAACCTGTTGCACCACTTGGGCATTCGTATTTGGCTTTGATTTTGCCAAACTCAAATTTATCTGTTCCAACTTTGTTTTGCAAGAAATCCCACTCATCTTTACCCACTATTTCATGCCAGTAATCAGCCAAAGCTTTCCTACCATCTGGTGTATCAGCTACACGGTTTGCTTGAATATAGAATTTCCACCACATCCAATCATAGTCATACAGGTAAGTCACATTTGTTGGGTAGCCACCCCATGGTGTTTCTACAATTGCATCAACATGTATCATTGGAATCTGGTTTTCAGATGGTCTAAATCTCAATTCTTCTTCTGGTACTATCTTTTCGGTAGCAATTACTAAGTATTTTGCACTCAGTGATTGCTCAACATCCGGCACAAGCAAACCTTCAATTCGTGCTGTACCTTTATTACCGCACCTTTGAACATGTGTAGTTGCAAGATAAGGTATTGAAGGTGGATACAAAACAGCTTTTACGCCTGGTTTTCCTGTATATTTTGTAGCCTGTTTTCTTAATTTTTCATAATATATACCATCTTCTTCTGCTGCAGTTTTATTCCATGTGGTATCTGGTACATCGCCTGGTGACCACTTATTTTCTGGGTCATATTGGTGAGGTCTAAGTCCCCAACCATCAAACGGGTCATCTATAATTACCTGTCTGGCTGGTGGGATATCCGGGTGGATCCACATACCTTTTTCGTTTTTGCCTCTAAGACCTGCTTTACCAAAAACATCGTATTCAATTAAATCAGTACCTATATCTGCCATACCTGTTGCAAACTGCATTCCAAAGCGTCCAGCATGTGTCCTGAGTGCCCAGGAATAGTTAGAAAATAGCATATATGCACTAATATCTCCCTCTTCTAAGCCTTTTCTAATCTCGTAAGAAACCGGTTGTATAGTTTCAAGTCCAATATATGTCATTTCAATCCAATCAAGTTGCCCAGCGCCTGCCAACATCATAACAGGTGTAGCACCTGCGTTTGTTTGTAAATATAGATTGGGTATATTTTGTCTGATTACTTCTCTTGGAATTGATGCATTGGTCCTTGTATAACCAAATCCACCCACAACCCAAGCCCTGTGTGGCTTAACAAACTTGCTTACCACTTCTTTGATGGACATTATTTTACTTGCTTCTGCCATAAAGTCCTCCTCCTAAATTTTTATAGAATTCTTCTAACATCTCGATATCTTCCTCAGTTTTCTTAATTGTACCATTATTATCTGCATGTTCAATTGGTACACCCAAAGTATCACTTAAAATTTGCATAAATTCTATGACTTTTTCAAATTTCATAAAGCTTATGTAGATATCTATAGTATAATCTTTGTTAAAGTAAATAACGGGATACATTTCATCGAAATCAAGTTTTTCGTTTTCTTTTGAATAAGGAATTAGTCTGAAACCTTGATTTTCGATATCTACAATTTTACCCAGGCTTTCAACTTTTTTTCTAATCTCTTCAAATGTTATTAAATCACCACCACCAATAATATAGCCTGGAAGCGTTGTAAAATCCCCGCCCACTATTTAAGCTCCTTTCGCCTTGCCCAAATTAACCTTAGGGCATTTTCAACTTTTTCTTGTGCATATTCTATCATTTCATGGGCATTTTTTAGATAATCAAGATTTTTTCTCAGTTCGTTTTCAGCAACATCTGCTGTCTTATTTGAGTTCATTTGCTCAATTAGCTTTGTAATACGTGTTAGGACGCCTGGCATTTTTTTAAATTGCCACATCCATGTATCAAAATAGTAATTTGACATGGACAAATCCCAAACTTCATTAGTTAATTTCAACCAAACCTGCACATCCTCAATATCCTTTGGTTGTTGCACCTCCTGCGGCTTTTCTCTAGCCGTTTTTTTAAATGCTTTCGGATAGGCTATCACGCTACACCTCCTACTATAAATATTTACTCTTAACTTGTATAATACAAAATATAAATAAAAAGTCAAGTATTTTTTTATTATTCATTTAGTTTATGTGAGAATAGTAAATTTTTGTAAGTTAATTCATAAATTTTTATTATACATTGATATTAACTGAAAATTTTGTAATCTTTTGAAACTACCAATATGAATAATATTGCAAATAATTTAAAAATGAGTATAAAAAGATGTTAGTTAAAGGAGGGGATTGTAT
Source organism: Desulfurella multipotens (assembly GCF_900101285.1). Classification (NCBI taxonomy): domain Bacteria; kingdom Pseudomonadati; phylum Campylobacterota; class Desulfurellia; order Desulfurellales; family Desulfurellaceae; genus Desulfurella; species Desulfurella multipotens. The sequence goes on along the minus strand of NZ_FMYU01000007.1, from coordinate 108,027 downwards.
GCTTAAAAAAACTTTACTAATTGTTTTTTTTATTATTTTAGGTGTATTTTTTACAAATACTGTAGCTTGCGCAAACCCCAGCTTACAAGAAGGTCTTAATGCATACAATAATAAAAACTACAAAGAAGCTTATAACATTTTTTCTATTTTGAGTCAGGAAGGAAACTCGCAAGCACAGTATATACTAGGATCAATGTATCTAGATGGTATTGGTGTAAAAAAAGATTACAAAAAAGCTTACGAATTATTTATGCAGTCAGCTAAACAAAATAATAGCTTTGGCGAGTACGCTTTAGGCTATCTATACAAACATGGACTTGGTGTTAAAAAAGATTTATCAAAAACATTGTACTGGTGGGAAAAAAGTGCGAAAGAAAACAATAGGGACGCACTATATGGTCTTGGATTTTTATACAGTATGGGCCAAGGCGTAGAACTCAATTATAAAAAAAGCTTTGAGTATTGGGAAAAAGCCTCTTATCTAGGATCAAATTATGCCCAATACAGACTTGGGCTTTTATACTACGAAGGTAATATAGAAAAAAATTATGTATATGCATACGCATGGATTGATGTAGCAAAAAAGTTTTCCACTCCTGATGAAGAAATTTACAAACTAGCTTTACACCATTTAAATATAGTTAAATACAAATTAACGAACAATGAACTATTGCAAGCAAAAGAACTGGCAGATAAACTGTACAATCAAATAAAAAGTAATCAATGAAAATTATTGGTAATTACTAAATGAAACAATTTAATAAAGAAGTTTTTAAAGATGCATGGCATCTAATAAAGCCCTATTGGGTGTCAAGCGAAAAAAAAACAGCTTATATACTGCTTGCTGCCATTATTTTTTTAAATTTAGCTATTGTTTTTATCAATGTATTATTTAATTTGTGGTATAAGGAATTCTATAATGCTTTGCAGGCACTGGATGAAAAAGCTTTTTGGATAGCGCTTGGACAATTTACTGCCCTGGCTTTTTTTTACATAATTTCTGCTGTTTATTCACTTTACCTAAATCAAATGCTTCAGATAAAATGGCGCAGGTGGCTTACAGATAATTTTTTAGATAAATGGATGGATAAAAAAATATATTACCACCTCCAGGTATTTAATCACCAAACAGATAACCCAGATCAACGTATCAGTGAAGATTTAAATATGTTTATATCGCAATCACTGAGCCTATCTTTAGGACTTTTAAGTTCAATTGTAACTTTATTTTCTTTTATAAGTATATTGTGGATTGTATCTGGACCATTGCATTTTTCTGTATTTGGTTATTTAATTACAATTCCTGGATATATGGTATGGGCTGCTTTGTTGTATGCTATTGTTGGCACATGGATTACAGCTATAATTGGCAGGCCGTTAATTCCTTTAAACTTTAATCAACAGAGATTCGAAGCAGATTTCAGGTTCAATCTGGTCCGTATAAGAGAAAATAGCGAAAGTGTTGCTTTATATAGTGGCGAAGAAAAAGAACACAAGCATTTAATGAGAAATTTTGCAGATATATTTGAAAACTATTGGAAAATAATGGTAAGGCAAAAAAAACTCACGTGGTTTACTTCAGGTTACAACCAGATTGCTATCATTTTCCCTATACTTGTTGCAGCGCCAAGGTTTTTTGCAAAAAAGATTCAACTAGGTGGCTTAATGCAAATAGCTCAGGCATTTGGACAGGTACAAACATCACTATCCTACATTGTAAATAGCTACACTTCGCTTGCTGCATGGCATGCAGTAGCAGACAGGCTACGCACATTCGAACACAATATTGAATCAATAAAAGCACTGCAAAGTTCAAATAATAATATTAAATACAAACAATCAGACTTTTTGAGTGTAAAAAATTTATCTATTATGCTTCCAAATAATCAAACATACTTAATTAAAGACTTAAGCTTTGAGCTAAAACCAACGCAAAGTCTTCTTATTGTCGGTCCATCAGGCATAGGAAAAAGCACACTTATTCGCACAATTGCAGGTCTTTGGCCTTTTGGTTCTGGAGAAATTGAACTTCCCCCAAAAGAAAAAACATTGTTTTTGCCACAAAAGCCATATTTGCCAATAGGAACACTAAGAGATGTTCTTATTTATCCAAATGGTGATCCATCGATAGATAACGATATTTTAAAGGAGCTACTTGTAAGTCTAAACTTAAAATACTTGACAAAACATTTATTAGATAATAATGTATGGTCTCAAGTTTTATCACTAGGCGAGCAACAATATATTGCTTTTGGGCGTATATTTTTGCAAAAACCTGAATGGATTTTTATGGATGAAGCTACAAGTGCTTTAGATGAGAAATCCGAAAGACTCCTTTATATGAGGCTGTTTAGCGAGCTTCCGCAAAGCGCATGCTTAAGCGTAGGTCACAGGTCAAGTCTGCTTAATTACCATAAAATAAAACTTTCACTACTAGGTGAAGGCAAATGGTCACTTGAGCCCATTAAAAAAGATGACTCAAAAAGAGTCTCATATTTAAAGGAGGAGTTTGCATAACATGGACAACATTGTAAGGCTTGTTATTAGATCTTCAATATATGATCTTGCCAAACAAACACCCATTAATTATGCTGTTAATCTTTCAAAAAATCTAAACAATAAAATTTTACTAAAAAGGGAAGATTTACAAAGCGTATTTTCATTTAAGATAAGAGGTGCATATAACAAAATAAAAAATCTTTCAGAACAAGAAAAAGAAAAAGGTGTAATATGTGCTTCTGCTGGCAATCATGCCCAGGGCGTAGCGTTATCGGCAAAAAAACTATCTCTTAAAGCAACTATAGTTATGCCAAAAACCACACCACAAATTAAAATTGATGCAGTAGCAAGGTATGGTGCAAGCATAGTCTTGGAAGGTGATAGCTATACAGATGCTTATAATGCCTGCAAAGTGCTGGTGCAAGAAACTAAAATGACCTACATTCCCCCATTTGATGATGAGCTTGTAATAGCAGGTAACGCTACAATTGCAAATGAAATTTTGATGCAAACAAGCTCTGAAGTTGATTACATTTTTGTGCCCATAGGTGGTGGCGGATTAATTGCTGGCATTGCATCATTTATCAAAAACATAAACCCCCAAATAAAAGTAATCGGAGTTCAACCAAAAGACTCAAATGCGATGTATTTATCGTTTCATGCCAAAAAGAAAGTTGATATAGATGAGGTAGGTATTTTTGCAGATGGTGTTGCCGTAAAAAGTGTTGGTGACTTAACGCTTGATTTAGTATTAAAGTATGTTGATGATATTGTACTTGTTGATACAGATGAGATATGTTCAAGCATAAAAGACATCTACTATGATACAAGAAATATAGTAGAACCTGCAGGTGCTTTGGCTGTAGCTGGAATAAAGCGCTATATAGACGAACACTCCATCTCTAAAAAAACATTCCTTGCCATTAACTCTGGTGCAAATATGAATTTTGATAGATTAAGCTTTGTAGCTGATAGAGCTTTAATTGGAGAAAAGCAGGAAGCACTCTATGTGGTAGAATTAGAAGAAAAACCTGGGTCTTTTAAAAAATTTTGCATGGATTTAATTGATAATATAAATGTATCTGAGTTTGACTACAGGCTTACAAATAGACAAAAAGCCTATGTTTTAACAGGTCTTAATATAAATTACAAACAAGAAAAAGATAGGTTTTTGGAAAAAGCCAAAAGATTGGGTTACAATATCTTTGACATAACAGACAATGAAATAGCAAAAAGTCACATTCGCTACATGATCGGTGGTAAAACTAATCTGGCTCAAAACGAAGTGTTGTACCATTTTTCTTTCCCAGAAAGAAAAGGAGCTTTGTACGAATTCTTATCAAAAATGAAAAGCAACTGGAATATATCTTTGTTTCACTACAAGCATATTGGTACCGATTACGGCAAAGTCCTTGTGGGCTTTGAGATACCACCAGATGAAATGCAAGATTTTAAAGAATATCTTAAGGATCTGCGCTATCCTTTTAGCGAAGAAACAAACAACTTAATCTGCAAAATCTTTCTATAAAAACAAAAAGGCGGGCAGGAAACGCCCTTGCGGGCGAAATCTAAATGCGGACTTTATGGCGGGAAAACAAGAGGGAAAAAGAAGTGCTTGCAAAAGAGAATTCTTAAGCACGAGTTTTCATTATAAAAAAATTTTTTCAAAAGTCAAGAAAATTTTAAAAATTTTGGTGTAAATCGTTTTTTACGTTTTTCCAATAAAGCAAACATAACCATCAAAACTTTTGATTAAAAATATATAAAAGGCGCAATCAAAAAACTATTAACAGCACATTATGTCGCTGCACAACTTAAATAGATTTCTATTTAACACGTATAATAATTATTATTTATTCACATATTGACACTTAAAATTCTTTACTATACAAATAACTTAACATACATTTTCAAATAGTTGGTTTAATTTTTTGGTATCAAAAAAAAGAGGGGGTAAAACTATGTCAAAAATTGTTGTCTTGGGAGCTGGCATTTCTGGTCATACTGCAGCATCTTATTTAAGAAAACTCTTACCAAAAGAACATGAAGTGATTGTAATTGCACCAAACAGCAAGTGGAACTGGATACCTTCTAATATCTGGGTTGGAATAGGAGCAATGGAACCAGAAGATGTAACGTTTGAACTTGAGAAAGTTTATAAAAAAAATAGGCGTAATATTTAAACAAGCAAAAGCAATTGCAATTTATCCAGAAGGTACTCAAACAACCTCAAAACCATTTGTATTGATTGAGTATACTGGCAGAGATTTTCCTGGAAAAAAGGAAAATGTAGAATATGATTACTTAATAAATGCAACAGGTCCAAAACTTAATTTCGAAGCAACACCCGGCCTGGGTCCTGATAAAAATTCTCTGTCTGTTTGCAGCGCATCCCATTCAAAACAAGCAGCTCAAGAACTTAAAAAAACAATTGAAAACATGAAAAAAGGCAAAAATGCTGTATTTCTTGTAGGCACAGGACACGGTCAAGCTACCTGCCATGGTGCAGCTTTTGAATATGTATTTAATTTAGATTTCGTACTTAAAAAAGAAAAGGTAAAAGACAAAGCAAAGATAGTTTTCATAACAAACGAATACGAGCTTGGAGACTTTGGGATGGCTGGTGCACACATAAAAAAAGGAGGCTATATAACACATACCAAAACATTTACTGAATCTTTATTTGCAGAAAGAAATGTATCATGGATAAGAAGGGCTCATATATATAAAGTTGAATCAAATAAAGCGTATTACGAAACACTCTATGGTAGCACTCATGAAATTGAATTTGATTTTGCAATGCTTATACCACCTTTTGCAGGCGTTGGCCTTAAAGCATACAATAAAACTGGTGAAGATATTACTGGGAATCTATTTACATCAAATGGCTTTATGAAAGTTGATGCAGACTATACGCAAAAGCCTTACGAAGAATGGAAAGCTGCTGATTGGCCAAAAACCTATCAAAACCCTACATACAAAAATATATTTGCAGCAGGTATTGCTTTTGCACCACCTCATGCAATCTCAAAACCAATGTATAGTCCAAATAAAACACCAATCTTTCCGGCACCACCTCGCACCGGAATGCCTTCTGCTATAATTGGCAGAAATTGGCGCAGCATGTGTAGCTTCTACAGGAGCCAGTCTTTTTTCTGGCACTGCTGCTTCTATAACAGTATATCCTATTGTGCCTGATTTTGAAAAATACCCGGAGTATGGCCGGGATTTGTATTACACATTTGGCGAAATTGGGCTTGCTGGTCATTGGATCAAGCTTTTATTGCACTATGCATTTATTTATAAAGCAAAACTAAAACCGTTTTGGTTTGTATTACCAGAATAGGAGGATAAAATGGTAGAAAAAACAATTGAAGAAAGAAAACCATATCAACAAGCATTTTTTGCTTCAAAACCCACTAAATTTACAAAATTTTTAAGAACATGCGTGCTATGGCAATTAGTAAAATTTATTATAATAAATATCAAAATGACGCTTATGTTGCTTAAGTCCCATAAATAGCTTATGGGACTTTCAACATATAGGACCAATGTTTATAGGCACTTTATTTTGCTTTTGTAAATTCTTGAATGTTCCACAAAAACTCCAAACAGATTGTTTATCGAAAATTGCATTTGCGATAAACCAAAATACACTAGATAAATGACCACTCTGGCAGTAAGAGATTATAGGCTTATTAATATCTATGTCTTCTTTCAAAAATAAATTTTCGATTGTGTTTTTTGGCTTTATAACCCAATAGTTATTGATTTTTTCCAAAAAATCCCCCGCGTATAACCATTTAGCACCTTTAATATGACCTTCTAAGTATTCTTTTCTTGATCTTGAATCAACTACTTGAATCGTGTTTTCATTATTTATTACCCAGAGTAAAAAACTTTTTTGAGCTAAAATGTTACCAGGGTTGTATTCTATTGTAAAATGGGATTTTGGCAAACTATAGTTTCCTATTAAAACAGGCAAACCTTCACTTTTCCATTTTTCAAAACCTCCATCCATATAGTATATATCTTTAATTCCAGACCAATAAAGTGCGCTAATAATCCATGCAGCCTGTGCTATAAACCTTGCACTGTTATCGTAATTTTCACCAGAGTATACAATGTATGTTGCATTTCTTTTCAACCCATATGCAGAAAAAATTTTTTCCAGCTGGTTGTTGTATGGCATAAGGCCCAGTTCATTTTCTTGCGATACAAGTATTTCGTTTTCTGTTAAATTTATTGCTTTAGGCAAATGGCCATGCAGATAATTTTGTTTGCTTCTTGTATCAATCACAATGACATTGTTTTGAGTTTTTATTAAAAAGTTTGCCTGTTGTGTGCTAATAATACCAATTTTAGCAAAAGCTGCTCCACTAAAAAATAAACTAACAAAAAACACCAAAAACACAACAAATTTTTTAAATTTCATAAAAACCTCCCATATTTATAATTAGTTAGTTATTATATATCTTTTTTTAAAAAAATCAATAGAAAATTAATTTATTAATTTTTCTTGACATGTTTAACTTATAATGCTAAAATATATTAAAAATATGTAAAAGGAGGTTTAAAAAATGAGTGTCTTTAAAAAAATGGCTCTAATTGTTGCGGTTTTTGCATTTGTTTTCTTACCACGTCTAGTATTTGCAGCTGAACCTATTAACATTGGCATTATAGCAGAACAAGGTACACTTGTAGGTGATTCTATTGTCAATGGGGCAAAATTAGCAGCAGACCAAATTAATGCAAAAGGTGGCATTGATGGAAGGCCTATTAAGTTATTTATTTACGATGATCACATGCGAGCAACGGATGCTGTTCAAGCTTTTCAAAGAGCTGTTTACGATCATCATGTAGTTGCAGTTATTGGTAGCTGGATAAGTGAAGTTGCACTCGCACTTGAGCCTTGGGCAGCAAGACTGCATACAATATATATAACTACAGGCGCAGCTGATCCAAAAATAACCCAAGTGGTACATAATAATTACAATATGTACAAATATGTATTTCAATTAAAGTACAATGCTACCGAAATGGCGCAAACCGTGTGCAATTTTATACGCGATGATTTAGTAAAACAGTATGGCTACAAAACTGCCTTTGTTGCAAGTGAAAATGCAGCATGGACTGAACCATTAGATGCAGAATACCTAAAATGTCTTCCACAAACTGGTATCAAAGTGGTAGGTCATATGAGATTTGCACCAAATACAACTGATTTTACACCTATATTCACCGATATAAAATCTAAAAATCCTGATCTTTTAGTAACCGGTTGGGCACATACAGGTCTTCAACAAACTGTTCAATGGCATGAAGCAAAATATCCTTTTTTGATAGTTGGAATAAACGCACAGGCAAGTACATCTGACTTCTGGAAAAAAAGCAATGGAGCAACAGAAGGCATAATTAGTCAAGCAGAAGGATCTCCTGCTCCAATAACACCAAAAACCATACCTTTTGTTAAAGAATACGAGAAAGTATTTGGCATAACACCCGCTTATGGTGGCTATACAACATATGATGCTATATATGTGCTGGCACAGGCTATAAAAAGAGCTAAATCAACAAACACTGATGCACTTATTAAAGCACTTGAAGCTACAAATTACATTGGTGTTATGGGACATATAGAGTTTTATGGAAAAGAAAGTCCATATGCACATGGCATAAAATATGGCCCTTCATATGCAACCGGCGTTATGTTGCAATGGCAACACGGCAAATTAGAAACGGTTTGGCCACCTCATGCAGCAACAGCTAAAGTTATTATACCTTCGTTTGTTAAAAAATGAACCTTTTTTGGCAAATTTTATTTGATGGCTTTATTATTAGTTCGATTTACGCTGTGGGAGTAGTAGGGTTTTCTCTTATCTTTGGCACAGCAGGAGTACTTAATCTCTCCCACGGTGCTTTTTTAGTATTGAGTGCAATCATTTCCTGGTTTTTTATAAGTCATTTTCATCTGCCTTTATTAGCTGGTATGGTTGTTGGCGTTTTAGCTTCAATAGCAGTCTCATACTTGTTATTTGTATTGCTTATAAACCCCATAGACAAATCTAAAAAAATACCCACTACAGAAAAAGAAATTTTTATACTTACAGCTACGCTTTTATGGTCTATGATTATAGAAGAATTACTGGATTATTTTTTCAGCTCAAATCCTGTTGTTGTGCCTCCTTTTGTAAAAGGTGTTTTACACTTGTTTAAAATGAATATAACATACAATGAAATTCTGCTTTCATTTGCTTCTATTTTAATTCTGATTATTTTGTGGACTTTTATAAACAAAACAAAAACAGGCAAAGTTTTGCTTGCAGCATCAATGAGCCATGACGGTTTGGCAATAAGCGGTATTGATATTAAAAAGGTTTATATACTTTTGTGGGGTGTATACGGCGTATTAACCGGTCTTTCTGGGGCATTGCTTGCTTCTTTTTTGGGTGCAAGTGCCCAAAGCGTTCCAAGCCTGACTGGACTTGCTTTTTCTGTTGTGGTGCTTGGAGGTTTGGGTAACATAACAGGTTCTATTCTGGCAGCATTTCTTATCGGCTATATACAAACTATGACTGCTTATTTGATTTCACCTGCATACACATCAATACCTGCTTACGTAATCTTAGTTTTGATACTTATGTTTAAACCAAAAGGTTTGTTTGGTAGGTTTTAGATATGTTAATACCAAAGGATAGGTCTATTATTATAGGAATTGTAATTTTTATTCTTTTGATATTTGTACCCTACATTTTTTCTTCTTATGTTGTGGGTGTTTTTACAATTGCTTTATATTTCGCAGTTTTTGTTATGTCGTGGGATTTATTATTTGGATACTCGGGAGAAGTAAATTTTGGATCTACATTTCAAATAGGCATAGGTGCATATACTGCGGCTATTTTAAATATAAACACTCATATGCCACTTGCTTTATGTATTGTACTTGGTGCTGTAGCAGCCATTTTATCAGGACTTATCCTAGTTGCTCCAGCTTTAAGACTTAAAGGACCATATTTTGGACTTATTACACTGGTTAGTGTTTTGTTATTAGAACAATTTGTCACAATATTTGCCCAGTATACAGGTGGAGAGATAGGCTTATCCGTACCCGGCATAATATCTGTTAGCTCAAAAATAAATTATTATATGGCCCTTTTGTTTTGTGCTTTCAGTGCAATGGTTATGCTTGTTATTGCAAGATCGCCTATTGGTCTGATTCTACAGGCATCTGCTCAGGATCCAATAGAAGCAGAAAGTCTGGGTTTTAACATAACAAAATACAAAGTTTTAGCTTTTGGTATCAGTGCTTTATTCAGTGGTTTATCAGGGGCTTTGCTTGTGTTTTATTTAGGTACAGCTTCAGTGAGTCTCGTAGTGTCTATTGCTGTTGTATTGCAAATTATAATTTCTGCTATTATTGGTGGAAGAAGAACAATTATAGGACCTATTTTGGGAGCTTTTTTTATAATACTTTTAAGAGAGTGGTTGCAACCGTTGGGTCAGCTTAGCTATGTTGTTGTGTCGATAATGGGACTTATAGTATTGCTTTTTTTGCCAGATGGTATAATAAGCTTGTTTTTGAGGAAAAACTAAATGGCGTTACTGGAAGTAAAAAATCTGGACAAATATTTTGGCGGCATACATGCCACAGACAATGTAAGCTTTGAAATTAATAAAAATGAAATTGTAGGTTTAATAGGTCCAAATGGTGCTGGAAAATCTACAATAATGCATTTACTCATAGGCCTTTACAAACCTACAAATGGTATAATAAAATTCAATGGAGAAGAAATTCAACATTTAAGCATACACAAAAGAATAAAAAAAGGTATTGCAGTAATGTTTCAACATTCAAGACCACTTAGTAGACAAACAGTGTTAGAAAATATTGAGTTATCTTTACTGGAAGATAAATTTCAGTTTTTCTATAAAAAAGGCATAAAAGAACAGGCTATACAAATAGCAAAAAAACTTGGCTTAGAATTGGTCTATAACAAACGCCCATCAGAATTAGCCTTTGGGATTATACGCAGGATGGAGCTTGCAAAAGCCATTGCTTTAAACCCAAAACTCCTGCTTTTAGATGAGCCTTTTGCAGGTTTGAGTCATTTAGAAGTAGAAGAGTTTTCTAAACTAATTAGATCATTAACAAAAGAAAATTTTTCTATTATAATAGTTGATCATAATGTAAAAGCAGTTAAAGACTTGGTTGATAAAATTATAGCAATTCACGCTGGAAAAATAATATCAACAGGCACACCAGAAGAAGTAATATCCAACAAAGAAGTGAAAAGAGTATTTCTGGGCGAACAAACTAAAATTGAAAACTCAAATCAAAAACAAACTGACCTTAACGCAAAAATTCTATTGGAAGTCAATATCACTTCTTTATCCTACAATAAAGCTCAGGCTTTAAGAAATGTTGACTTAATAGTAAAAGAAGGTCAATTTGTATCTGTTGTAGGTTTAAATGGCGCTGGAAAAACTAGCCTTTTTAAAGCAATATTTTCATTTGTAAATTACGAAGGCGATATAAAATGGCAAGGAAAATCTATAAAGCATCTAAAAACAGCAGAAATTGTAAATTTAGGCATATCATTTGTACCAGAAACCAGAGAATTGTTTAAATTTATGAGTACAGAAGAAAACTTAAACCTTGCTTTGCAAAAAGTAGAAAAAAACGAAGCAAAAAAAAGAATAGAAGAAGTATATTCAATATTTCCAAGATTAGCAGAAAGAAAAAAACAACTTGCCTCTACACTTTCTGGCGGAGAACAGCAGATGCTTACAATAGCAAGGGCTCTTGTTCAAAAACCAAAAATGATAGTACTGGATGAACCCACTCTTGGTCTTGCACCAATAGTCCTTGAAGATATATCTAAAGTACTTGATTACATGCATACTCAAATGAATCTGACAATTCTGCTTGGTGAACAAAACCTTCACTTTGCCCTAAGGCACTCTGAAAAAGTTTATTTGCTCGAACATGGAAACCTTATATGCGATTGTACAATGGAAGAATTTAAAGAACGCATAGGTGAAAAGTATTTAGCATAAATGGAGGTATTATGTTTGTAGACTACTACAAAATTGATGATTTACTAGCTGATGAAGATAAATTGCTCAGGGATAGTCTAAGAAAATTTTTAGAAGACAATATAAAACCGCTTATTAAACAAGCGTGGCACAAGCAAGAAAAACTTGATTTTAGAACCATTGCAAAACAATTTGGTGAACTTGGTATACTTGGTAGCTTTATAGAAGAAAAATACAATTGTCCTGGTGCAACCTATACAACATATGGTATTGTGTGTCAGGAAGTAGAACGTATAGATAGCGCTCTAAGAAGTTTTGTAGCGGTAAACACAGGTCTAGTTATGTATCCTATATGGCGCTATGGCAGTGAAGATCAAAAAATGAAATTTCTACCCAAGCTTGCAAGTGGAGAAAAAATAGGTTGCTATGGCTTAACTGAGCCAGATGCAGGCTCAGACCCATCAAGCATGAAAACTACTGCAAAAAAAATCAAAGACAAATGGGTGTTAAATGGTTCAAAAATGTGGATAACAGAAGCAGAGATTGCAGATGTAGCAATAGTGTGGGCAAAAGATGCTGACGATGGCAAAGTAAAGGGTTTTATTGTAGAAAAAGGAACACCTGGCTTTTACCAAAAAGACTTAGAAGAGCTTGGTTCTATGAGAGCAGGCGGTGTTGGCGAGCTAGCTTTTACTGATTGCGCAATACCTTTGGAGAATAGATTGCCCAATATTGAAGGACTAAAGGGTCCATTTTCTTGCCTTAATATGGCAAGATATGGTATCTCCTGGGGAGCAATTGGTGCTAGCATGGATTGTTTTGAAACTGCCCTTACCTACTCGCTTGATCGAAAACAATTTGGCGAGCCCATTGCATCATACCAGCTAGTCCAGGAAAAACTTGCCAATATGATTACAGAAATTACAAAAGCTCAACTTGTGAGCTTAAGGCTTTCTCAGTTGCTAAATGAAAATAAAGCTACTCCAGCTCAAATTTCACTTGCAAAAAGAAACAATGTAAGAACAGCCAGGTTTTGCGCTCAAACAGCAAGAGAAATCCTTGGCGCAAATGGTATAAGCCTGGATTACTCACCAATAAGGCATATGGCAAATATTGAATCAGTATATACTTATGAAGGCACAGACGATATGCATACGCTTATAATTGGAAGAGATATAACAGGCATTGAGGCTTTTAGAAAAAAATGAGCAAAAAACTGCCTCTTGAAGGCATAAAGGTACTTGATTTATCGCGTGTATTAGCATTACCCTTTGCCACAATGATCCTATCAGATCTAGGGGCACAGGTAATAAAAGTTGAAAGGCCAAAAATAGGAGATGAAACACGCCATTGGGGGCCTCCTTTTTTGAAAACAGAAAGCGCTTATTTTCTTTGTACAAATCGTAATAAGAAAAGTATTACTGTTGATATAAGCAAAAAAGAAGGCCAAAAAATCATATACGATTTAGCTAGTATTTGCGATGTATTTGTTGAAAATTACAAAGTGGGTGAACTAAAAAAATATTCGCTTGATTATAAAAAAATACAAAAGATAAATCCAACAATTGTATACTGTTCATTAACAGGCTATGGTCAAAATGGACCAAAAAGTAATCTCCCAGGATATGACTTTATAATGCAAGGCGAAAGCGGCTTAATGAGCATAACAGGCTCACCAAAAGGCCCTCCAATGAAAGTAGGTGTTGCTATTTTAGATATTGTATCTGGATTATACGCAACAATAGCAATACTTGCTAGTCTATACAAAAGACAAAAAATCAAACAATCAGAGTACATAGACCTTGCACTGTATGATTGCGCAGTATCCAGTCTTGCAAATGTTGCATCAAATTATCTGGTAAGCTCTAAAATACCAAAGCGCTATGGAAATGCGCACCCCAATATTGTTCCATACCAAACATTCAAAGCTAAAGACAAATACTTTAATTTAGCTGTAGGTAATGATGAACAATTTCAAAAGCTAGCTAGCTTGTTAAACACAGATGCTCTAAAACAAGATAAATTCAAAAAAAATGAAAATAGAGTAAGAAATAGAAAAGAATTGGTAAAAATTTTACAGGAGGTATTCAAAACTCAAAATGCTCAATATTGGGTTGACTTATTTCAATCTCACAACTTACCGGCAGGTCATATAAACAATCTTAAAGAAGTATTTGAAGATAAACAGTTGCTTGCAAGGGATATGGTTAAAATAATAAATCATCCATTTGGTTTGTTAAAAATTGTTGGCACACCTATAAAACTATCAAATTCAACCATTACAGAGCCAAAAAGTCCACCGCTTCTTGGTCAGGATACAATAAACGTGCTTAAAAAATTACTTCATTACAATAAATCTTATATAAAGCACTTAAAAAACCAAAATGTAATTTAATGCAATTTCGTATTGACAAAAAGGTAAAAGTGTTTATTTCTCAAAAAGAGGGTTTTAAAGTTAAAATGATTTTTAAATTTAAAAGGGGAATTTAATGAGTCTGCTAACCAGACCAAACGAACTATCATTAGAAAAAATTATACCGCTAAGCACAAGTGAGACATTAAGAAACAATTTTATGGTATTAGACGAAGAATTGCCTGCAAATATTAGATTTGGGCTTTTGCTTGAGATTATGGACACTTTAGCTGCTGATACTGCAAGAATGTATGTAAACCAATTCTATAAAGATGCCGTTGTAGTTACTGCGGCAATTGATACAATAATAGTGCGAAATCCAGCGGATATTACAAGAGATTTGATATTTAAGTCTCGTATAAACTACGTAGGTAAAACATCAATGGAAGTAGGCATAAGAATCGAACAGCCAAACCCTCAAACTCATATTGCAACTTGTTATTTTACGCTTGTAGCAAGAAGAGGTCCCAGGGACAATCGTGTAAGCGTTGCACTTCCACCTTTAAATTATATTGATGATATGGAAAAAAGACGTTATCAAAAAGCCATAGAAAGAAAAGAACACTATATGGCTCAAAAAAATTTAGAAAGCCAACCTCCATCTTTGGAAGAATACAGGCTTTTAGAAAAATTACACAAACCCCAAGAAGATCCAAACTTTAATGGACTTTTAGCATCTAAGCTATTTCTTACCTCATGGGAGCGAACATTTCCTGCCTACAAAAACCCAAACCAAACAATATTTGGGGGTTATCTAGCAAGAAGATCCTATGAGCTTTCCACCATGTGTGCAGAACTTATTGCAACAAAAAGGCCAATAATTGCAGCAGTAAACAGGATGAATTTTATAAATCCTGTTAAAATTGGTGACAAATTATTATTTAAAAGCAATATAGTCTATACACACAAAAGTTTTATATGCATAGAAACAACAATATCACGTATGGGGCGCTATGAGAAAAAAATCAGTAATTTAACTGATTCGTGCTTATTTACATTTGTTAATGTTGATGAAAAATTAAAGCCTTATCCTGTAGAAACTATATACCCTTTAACTTATTTTGAAGATCAAAAATACCTAGAAGCCAGAAGAAGCCTAACTGCAATAATTTCTGAAATAAAAGACGGTTTGCTTAAAGAAAGCGATTTAGCTCATTTTGACTGATTTTTAAAATTTTCTAACAGATAATTTTCGAATATAGTTTGAGCTTTATTGTAGCTATTTATTTTCATAAGGTAAAACCACCTATATATTTTAATATTTGTAATGGGAATTTCTTTTAACATACCCATTTGAATCTCATTTTTTATTATGAGCTCACTCAAAGCCGATATACCAAGATTGCAAGACACTGCATTTTTTATTGCTTCTGGATTATTGAATTCATAGGCTACTTTTACATGAGCGCCTAATTTTGCAAGTTCTGCTTCTATAATCTGTCTGGTACCAGAGCCACGCTCACGCATAATAAATTGTTCTTTTTGTAATTCTTTGAGCGTTACTTTTTGTTGTGAAGCAAATTTATGTTGAGGAGAACAAATAAACGTTAACTTATCTTTGGCAAAACGTATTATCTTTATTGATTTATCATTTGTATAAGGTAAGCCTTCAATTAAGGCAAGATCAATTTCTGAGGTGCGAAGTTTTTCGATTACTTCTGAACTATTTGCAATAAATAAACTCAAGTCTATATCTGGATAAGTTTGTTTAAATTTTACAATAAGCTCTGGCAATAAGTAGTTACCAATTGTCATGCTTGCGCCAATGGAAACACGTCCTTTTTTTAAAGTATTAAAGTTTTCCAAACACAACTTTGCTTCTTCTAAAATGTCAAAAATTTTTTTTGTATAGTAATAAAATTCTTTACCTTCTTCCGTTAAATATAGCCGTCTATTTTTTCTCAAAAATAACTTAACAGAAAATTTTGTTTCCAAATCTTTGATGGTTTGACTAATTGCTGACTGAGTAACTAAAAGCTCTTTTGCGCTTTTGCTCATGTTAAGCGTTTTTGCTACACTATTAAACACTACCACATGGTGGAGTGACAAATCAGCCACATTCATAAGTTCTCCTAATACCTTGTTTAAAAGTTCTAATTTGCATTATATATAAAAATTAATTATATTACAAGTGTAAAAATTAGACAGGAGGATTTTATGAGACGCAGTAAAGTAACTGTTATTGGAGCAGGTAATGTAGGCGCAACAGCAGCGCATTGGGCAGCAATTGAAGGTCTTGGTGATGTAGTACTACTTGACGTTTTAGAGGGTATTCCTCAAGGTAAAGCACTTGATCAGTCTCAGTTTAGGCCTATTACTGGTATTTCTTGCAGCATCATTGGCACAAACGATTACAAAGATACTGCTGATTCTGATGTTATTATAATTACATCTGGTATTGCAAGAAAACCGGGGATGTCAAGGGATGATCTGCTTGCTACAAATGTAAAAATAGTAAAAGAAGTAACAGAAAAAGCATTAGAGTACTCAAAAGATGCATATTTAGTTGTAGTTACAAACCCAATTGATGCTATGGTTTATACCTCATACAAAGTATCGGGCTTACCCAAAAATAAAGTAATTGGTATGGCAGGTGTGTTGGATTCAGCAAGGTATAGATCGTTTTTAGCTGACGCCATAGGTGTTTCTCCAAAGGATGTAAATGCTATTGTTATGGGGATACATGGTGATTATATGTTGCCTTTGGTAAGACTTGCAAATGTGTGCGGCATTCCGATAACCGAACTTTTACCAAAGGATGAAATTGATGCTATTGTAAAAAGAACTCAAAATGGCGGTGCAGAAATCGTTGCACATCTAAAAACAGGTTCAGCTTACTATACACCGGCTGCTGCAGCTGTTGAGATGGCAAAAGCAATTATTTTTGATGAAAAAAGAGTACTGCCATGCGCAGCTTACCTTGAAGGCGAGTTTGGCATTTCCGGTTATTTTTTAGGTGTACCAGTTGTAATAGGTAAAAATGGCGTCGAAAAAATATTGCAATTTAAACTCACAGAAGAAGAGCAATCATTGCTTAAATTATCTGTTGAAAAAGTTAAAGAGCAAGTAGATTCAGTAAATAAAATTTTAGGGTGGTAGAGAGGTTTTCCCCCTCTATCTTTAAAAAAGGAGAGCTAAATGAAAATTTTAGTAACAGAGCATGTGGCCCAAGAAGGTCTGGATTACATAAGAAAAAATAATATTGAAGTAGAAGAAAAATTTAATCTAACGCCACAGGAATTGGCACAAATAATAGGCGATTATGATGCAATAATTACTCGAAGTGGCACACGCATTACTAAAGAAACACTTGAAAGACCTGGAAAATTAAAAGTAATAGGTAGAGCTGGTGTTGGAGTAGATAGTATAGATATAGCAGAAGCTAGCAAAAAAGGTATAATTGTTATCAATGCACCAGGCGCAAACACTATAGCAGCAGCAGAACTAACCATGGGTATGATGCTAAATGCTCTAAGAAAACTTCCCACTGCTCACTATAGCTTAAAGTATGAGCGCAAATGGGATAGAAAAAAATTTATGGGTGTTGAGCTTTCTGGCAAAACACTGGGTATTGTAGGGCTTGGACATGTTGGCAGCGAAGTAGCAAAACGTGCAAAAGCTTTTGGAGCAAAAGTTATTGCATATGATCCATACATTAAAAAGACAAAAGCTTTAGATTTAGGCGTTGAGCTTGTAGAACATTTTGACGAAATCCTTGAAAGATCAGATATAATAACTTTTCATACGCCTCTTACAAAAGAAACAAAAAACATGATGACAAAAAAAGAAATAGATAAAACAAAAGATGGCGTTATTTTAATTAACTGTGCACGCGGTGGTATAATTAATGAAAAAGACTTGTACGACAGTATAAAATCTGGCAAAGTAGCAGCTTGTGGTATTGATACATTTGAAAAAGAACCAGCAACAGACAATCCTTTGCTTGATTTAGATAATGTTTTTGTTACACCACACATTGGAGCAAATAGTAATGAATCTCAAATAAATGTTTCTTTAATCTTAGCCCAGCAGATAGTTAATGCACTTCTTGGCAAACCTTATCAAAATGCAATCAATATACCATTTATTAAGGATAAAATGTCTAAAGAACACAGATTATATTTTGACTTGGCAGAAAAAATGGGTAGTTTAGCAGCCCAGCTAACAGAAGGCAGACCCAGTCAAATCGATATAGTTATGGTTGGCGCACGTTTTGAAGAAGATGTTGTAGAAAAAGCATTCGATGTACCATTTAATTATCAGCCATTTACAATTGCTGCCTTAAAGGGCTTTTTGGAATTTAGCATGAGCGATAATGTTTCTTATATGAATGCACCGTATGTAGCAAAAGAACTTGACATAATAGTTTCTGAAGCAAAAGCAAAAAATTACGAAAACTATAATAATCTGCTTCTGATGAAAATTACTACAGATAAACAAACAAAATCTATCGGTGCAACATTATTTGAAGATGGAACACAAAAAATTGTTCTTGTAGACGAATTTAGAACTGATATCACACCAAAAGGCATATACCTATATATTATAAACAGAGATAAACCTGGTACGATTGGAAAAATTGGAACTATTTTGGGTAATTTGAATATAAATATAGCGGGTTTTCATCTATCAAGACAAAAAAGTGGTCTTGCTATGTCTTTTATTGAGCTTGACACACAACCTTCACAAGAAGCAATTAATTTGCTTAAAAAGATTGAAGATATAGAACTTGTAAAAGCCATAGTTTTTTGATTAAAAGGAGCAACTATGTATTTTGTTGAAAAAGAAGAAGAAATTGCAGGTAAAAAAGTTTTTTACATAAAACAGCCTGTTGGCGAAAAAGATATAATTTTCATGCACGGCAAAAGCTACACTGCAAGCGATTTTCTTAAGCTAAATGATACGTTAATCGGATTGTACAACTTAAAATACCGTATCTATGCGTTTGATTTTCCTGGTTTTGGAAAATCTCAACCAAACAACATTGAGCCGGTAAATTTTATTGAAGCATTCGTAGATTATAAAAAATTAGATAACTTTGTATTATTTGGCGCTTCAATGAGTGGGGGTTTTGCATTAAAATACGCTCTATTGCATCCTGAAAAGGTCAGGGCTATAATTGCTGCAGCCCCTGCCTGGATTGAAAACGAGATTGAACAGTTTAAAAATTTAAATGTACCTACATTGCTGCTTTGGGGAGCAAATGATAATAAGGTTGATCCAAAAATTGGAAACAAACTAAAAGAAATAATGCCAAATGCCAGATTGCATACATTTAGAGGTTTATCTCATCCATTCTATTTTGAAAATGAAGATTTATTTGATCAATATTTTTTTGATTTTTTAAAAAACTTAGATGAAAAATAAAGCATTATTTTCTCCTTATTCAATAAACAACAAAACATTTAAAAATAGGATTGTAATGTTGCCTACAGTAACAAACTACGCAAACGAGGATGGTAGTGTAGCTCAACAAAATATTGACTACTACGCCCTAAGAAAAAATTTAGGCGCTATTATTATAGAAGCAACATACACACACATACTTGGCAAATCTTTTATCAAACAATTAGGCATAGATAGCGATGATAAAATTCCTGGATTATCAAAAATTAGTAAGGTAATTCACGAAAATGATTCTCTGGCTGGCATTCAGCTTGCCATGAATGTAAAATCAAAAACCGTAAATGATTTAACACTTTCGGAAATAGATGACATAAAAGACAGTTTTATCAAAGCAGCTAGTCGCGCAAAAGAATCTAATTTTGATATAATTGAAATACATTGTGCGCATGGATGGTTACTTGGTCAATTTTTAAGCAGTTACTTTAATAAAAGAAACGATTTATATGGTCCAGGCTTGCAAAATCGGATGAAATTACCACTAGAAATTATTGATACTATTAGACAAATTCTCAAAAATGAAATTTTAAGTGTTCGTATTAATGCAGTTGATTATGTAGAAAATGGCATTGAATTAGACGAATCAATTATATTTGCAAAAAAACTTAAAGAAATTGGCGTTGATTTAATTAGTGTTTCGGCAGGAATTGGAGCTAAAACATTTATACATGTATCGCCTGGAAGTTACCCAAAAGGTTTTTTGCTTGATTTTGCACATAAAATAAAATTAAGCACAAATACCACTGTAATTGCTGCAAATAGGCTTGGAGAATTTGATATAGCAAATCTTGCCATTGAACAATATAAAGCAGATTTTATAGGACTAGCAAGGCCTTTAATAGCTGATCCACAAATTATTAATAAGTGGGAAAATGAACAATTTAAAATAGTTATACCATGCCTTAGCTGTAATCAAGGCTGTATCGCTAATATTCAAGCACAAAAACAAATGTCTTGTTTGGTAAACCCAGATCCTTATAAAGCAAAAGTTTTTGATCAGCCATTTATGTACAAACGAAAAGTTATGGTAATAGGTGCAGGTTGTGCTGGTCTGGCATTTTCTATTTTTGCTCACAAAAAGGGCTTAAATTGCACCATATTTGAAAGGCAACCTAAAATTGGCGGTCAACTTAATTTAGCATACAAACCACCTCATAAACAAGAATTTAAAAAATTGATCAATTATTTTGAATCTGAGGTTGAAAACTTAAAAATTCCTGTCTTTACTGGAATAGATGTGGATATTGATCTTATAAAAAGCGAGAAATGTGATATTTTAGCATTTGCTACAGGCTCAAGCCCAATTATACCCGAATTTTGTAAGAATAATGAGTTTGTATATAGTGCAGATGAAATTTTAGAGTTTGGCTTGCCTTTTGAAGTTAGCAACATAGGCATTATTGGAGGTGGGCTCATTGGTCTTGAAACAGCTAATTTTCTTTCAAATAAAGGTTTAAGTATAAGTGTTTTTGAAATGGATGATGCTTTACTTAAAACTACAGCAGATGTTGTAAAATTGCCAATACTGGAATCTTTAGACCCAAATATCAAAATATATTTAAATCATAAACTCGTAAATGTTGAAAGCAATATAGCATATTTTCAAACACAAAATGGAATAAAACGTTATACATTTGACTATATAGTACTTGCATTAGGTAGAAAACCCAATAAAGAACTAATAGACAAGATTGATTTTTGTATCGATACGATAAATATTGGAGACTGTAAAAATCCAGGTGATGCTTTGAGTGCCATAAGCGATGCTTACAATGCAGCCTTGAGTCTTTAATATTCAAATACCTTTCTAATACCAATTGCAATTAATACAACGCTTACGCTTACAATAGCAAAAACGATTAAAGAAACAAATAAACTGGCAAAAACTAAATAGCCTATCAATAAAATACGCCTTATACTTGTTAAATCCTCATCATTCAATAAAATTTTTACAATTAAACTAACAAGTATATACACAACGGTTTCTACAATAATATTTTCTACGCTAAAATTAAACATTCATTAAAACCTGCCTAAATAATAACAAAATTTAATTTAGTATACAATTTTAAAATTTTTGTGATATAATTATGTAAAAAGGGAGAAAATAAAATGTTTAAAGTTTATGTAACAAGAAATATACCAAAAGAAGGATTAGAGCTCTTAAAAGATAAATGCGATATAGAAGTAAACAATTTAGGCAGATCTTTAAGTAAACAGGAATTACTCGAGAAAATTAAAAACAAAGATGCCTGCATAACACAATTAACAGATAAAGTTGATATAGATTTTTTTGAAGCAGCCAAAAATTTAAAAATTATTGCAAACTATGCGGTTGGCTTTGATAATATTGATTTAAATGAAGCAACAAAACGCAAAATTTTTGTTACAAATACACCGGATGTTTTAACCCAAGCAACAGCAGAATTAGCATGGGCTTTATTATTTGCCTGTGCGCGTGGTGTACCTCAAGCTGATAAATTTACAAGAGAAGGTAACTATAAAGGCTGGGATTTGTACTTATTTTTAGGCCTTGATATAAGCCATAAAACGCTTGGTATAATTGGAGCTGGCAGAATTGGTCAGGCATTTGCAAAAATGTCAAAAGGTTTTGATATGAATATACTGTATACTGCAAATTCTAAAAAAATTGATTTCGAAGCTCAAACTAATGCAAAATTTGTTGATCTTGAAACTCTTCTTAAAGAATCTGACTTTGTAAGCATTCATACACCTCTAACTCCTCAAACATACCATTTGATTGGAAAAAAAGAACTCAGCCTTATGAAAAAAACTGCAATTTTAATTAATACATCAAGAGGAGCTGTAATTGACGAAAAGGCACTTGCAGAAAGTTTAGAAAACAGGCAAATATATGCAGCAGGTCTGGATGTGTATGAAAAAGAACCAATAATTGAAGAAAAATTAAAAACATTAGACAATGTTGTTCTCCTGCCACATATTGGAAGCGCTACATATAAAACAAGGATTGACATGTCAATACTGGCTGCGCAAAATATACTTGATTTTTTAGAAGGAAAAATTCCGCGCACTTTAGTAAACAAAGACATATTAAAAACCTAAAAAATGCAAGATCTTCAAGAAAAAGCCATTTTAGTTAGCGTATTTTTAAACGAAAAAGATGAAAAGTCATTGCAAGAATTAGAAGAACTTGCCAAAACAGCTGGCGCAGAAGTTGTTGGCGTATTAACACAAAAACGAAAAAACATAGATAAAACTTACTATTTAGGAAAAGGCAAAATAGAAGAGCTAAAAAATCTAATTGAACAAAAAGGTGCTAATATTGTCATATTTAACAACGAACTATCTGGTAGCCAGGTAAAAAATATCGAAGATATACTAAATACAAAAGTTATTGATAGAACCAATCTAATCTTAGACATATTTGCAAAACATGCCAAAACAAAAGAAGGTATGCTTCAGGTAAAGCTTGCCCAGTTAAAATATTCACTTACAAGATTAAGAGGCATAGGCGTTACACTTTCAAGATTGGGTGGTGGCATAGGCACAAGGGGTCCTGGCGAAACACAACTGGAAACAGACATAAGGCATATCAAGCGCTCTATTTTACACATTGAAAAACAAATTGAAGAAATAAAACAACATAGGAGTCTATACAGGAAAAGAAGACAAAAAAATCAAATTCCTGTAGTTGCCATAATAGGATATACAAATGCAGGTAAATCAACTTTAATTAATGCACTTACCAATGCAGATGCCTATGTTGAAAATAAGTTATTTGCAACGCTGGATCCTTTAGCTAGAAAATTACGTTTGCCCAATAACAAAATAGTTCTATTGATTGATACGGTTGGTTTTATTAAAAATTTACCCCACCAGTTAATTGAAGCTTTCAAATCAACGCTTGAAGAAATAAAATTTGCAGATTTAATATTAAATGTTGTTGATATAAGTCAGAATGATTACGAAGAAAAAATTAAAGTAACAGAAAAAATTCTATCAGATTTAGAGTGTTTCAATAAACCAGTTATTACAGTTTACAATAAATCAGATTTACTTGAAACATTACCAAAAAACACTGATAAAGAAGTATATATATCAGCTAGATACAAAACTAATTTACATGATTTGGTTTTTTGCATACAAAACGCGCTTGAATCAGGCAACAAATCTTTATAAAATTTTCATTCTGATCTTTGTAAAGTAAACATTTATTTGTTTATCTGCAAAATACATCAAAACTACATCTGTTTCAGGTGTGGAGTTACCCAGTTTAGCACCATCTGTAACAAAAAAATTATCACCTTCATTTAAAGAAGGCAAAAGGACCTTACCCAAATCTCGATTTTTCCAGCTTACATAACTTTTTTGACTTTCATAAAAGTATTCTACATCATCAAAGCCATTTTGTTTTGCAAAACTGTCAATTGTAGCTTTTTGTACGAGTTTTTCGCTTTCATCGTCTGCAACTATATATGCAACGTTTCTAGGCATAATACCCCCATTTATAGTAATTTTATAACATCAGTTTCTTCATTTATTAAGATTTCAGACACATTTGGAGATCTTTTGTAGCGTTCTATCATTTTCTTTTTGGCTTCGCTTTTATTTTCTGCTTTTACAATGTTTGTAGTAACTACTTTCTTTTCGTCTTTATATATAAGCATAGCCAGAACTTTATACGTATTCATTCTACACCTTTTTTAAAATCTGTCTAATTATAATTATTTATAAAGTAAAAGTCAAACAAAATTAACTCTTAAAATATTTTTGCAAATTAAACACAATTTATAAATATTTTTAAATTTATTTAAGTGGTTTATAGTTTTTCTTTTGAAAAGAATATTCATAGCTTATATGACTTTTATAATTTCCACTTAAAACTGCAATTGTATCTTCAATAAATACTCGCTCTTCATCTGTTGGAATAACAAAAACCTTTACTTTAGAATAATCTTTTGTTATAGCAATCTCACCTGTACTTGAGTCTGCTTTGAGGTTTTTGTCTTTATCTAAAATAATACCTAAATTTTCTAATTTTCTTAACACCATATACCTTAAAAGAGGCGAATT
Organism: Desulfurella multipotens; assembly: GCF_900101285.1. Lineage (NCBI taxonomy): Bacteria > Pseudomonadati > Campylobacterota > Desulfurellia > Desulfurellales > Desulfurellaceae > Desulfurella > Desulfurella multipotens. Next base: position 83,621 of record NZ_FMYU01000007.1, on the reverse strand, counting down.
TTCGCCAACACCTGCAGTAAAAACAATAGCATCCAAATAACCATTTAAGGCAAAAAAGTAAGAACCTAAATATTTTCTAATCTCATATGCTTCAATTTGCAAAGCTAACATACAACGCGGATCGCCTTCTTCAGCTTTTTTAAAAATAGATAGATGCTCTTGTTCTATATCACCAATTAAATTTTCTGTATCGAGCTCATCTATACTATTAATATCTATTTTGGCATTGTTTATAATATCCCTTCTATCATAATATTTTCCTGTTATACCAAGCAAACCTGATTTTTTGTTTAAAATATCCATCATTTGAGTTGGGCTTAATTTTAACTTTTCTTGCATATACAATGGTATAGCAGGATCAATATCGCCACAGCGTGTACCCATTACAGCGCCCTGCAAAGGCGTAAAACCCATTGAAGTATCAATGCTTGCCCCAGATTTTATTGCGCAAAATGAAACTCCGTTTCCTATATGCAATGTAATTAAATTGGTATCCTTTATATGTTTATCAAGCATTACCGCAGCTCTACGCGAAACATATAAATGGCTTGAACCATGAAAACCATATCGTCTTATACCATACTTTTCATACCACTCGAAAGGTAAAGCATATATATAAGCAAAATCTGGTATGGTAGAGTGAAATGCTGTATCAAAAATTGCTACTTGTGGTATATTGGGTAATAATTCTTTTGTTGCTAGAATACCAGCTAAATTTGGAGGATTGTGCAATGGCGCAAGACTAGATAGTTTTTGAATTGTTGAAATAACTTTATTATCTATAAGTGTGCTTTTTTTGAATTTTTCTCCACCATGAACTACCCTGTGGCCTATAGCATATATTTCATTTAAATCACTCAAAACACCGTCTTTGCCAATAAGTAAAGTGAATACTTCATTTACAGCTTTTGTATGATCTTTTAATTCTTTTTGATAAACAATTGTCTGATGGCCTGACCTATTGTAGTGTACAGTTGCATTAATTGTACCCACACGCTCAATTAAGCCTTTAGCAAGATTTTTTTGTAATTTCCAATCAAATAAATCAAATTTTACTGACGAACTACCACAGTTTAATACTAAAACTTTCATAAATGCCCCATCTTATACTTGAAACGAAGAAATGGCTGTTAAATAAACTATGTCCATATATTTACATCCGCGAGACAAATCATGCATAGGTTTCTTTAATCCCTGCATAATAGGTCCAATAGCTTGTGCTTTTGCAAGACGCTCAACAAGCTTATAAGCAATGTTTCCCGCATTCAAATCAGGGAAAATAAGTACATTAGCATGACCTTTTATGGGACTATCTGGCGCTTTTCTTAAAGCTACAGACTCGACCAACGCAGCATCGGCTTGAAGCTCTCCATCCACCAATATATCAGGTCGTTTTTGTTTAACAATATTTGTTGCTTCAATTACTTTATCAAGGATTTTATGTTTAACACTTGCCTTAGTAGAAAAAGACAGCATAGCTACTTTTGGTTGGGCATTCATTAACATGCTAAAATTATCCGCTGTAGCTATAGCAATATCTGCTAATTCACTAGCATTTGGATCTGGGTTCACTCCACAATCAGCAAAAAAAGCACACCATTTTCACCAAATTCATTAGTAGGCAACTCCATTAAAAAAAACTTGAAAGCAATTTAATATTTTCTTTTAAACCAATTACGTACAAACCAACTTTTATAACATCTGCAGTATCGTTTATTGCACCACCAATACATATATCAGCTAAATTTTTTCTAACTAGTAACGCTCCAATATAAAGTGGATTTTTCGATAAATTTTGGGCTTCTTTTTTATCTATTCTTTTTTTGCTAAAATTTATAATATTAAAAAGATCATCACTATAATCAAAATCAGATGTCTGTATTATTTGAATACCACCAAGATCTATACTCAAACCAATTGCTTTTTTTCTATTATGCTTTTACTACCAATTAAGATAGGATACGCAATACCCTCTCTTACACAATAAGATGCAGCCTGAATTAACCTTTCATCCTCACCTTCTGGGTAAACCACTTTTTTGGTTTTAGTTTAGACTTTGCTAAAAATTCATCCAAAATCATTATCCCTCCCATCTAATACACTATATAACTTAACTTGTAAAGTTACACAATACATAATTCTTTGTCAAATTTTTTCTTAAAAATTTATACTATTAATTAATTATGTAAGTAATAAAATTTAAAGAATAATGCAATATATTAAAACAATTAATATATATGATATATTGACTTTAACTTTATTAAGATTTATCATAAGAAAAATATTTGAAGGAGGTTATTTATGAAAAAGTCCTGGCTTGTTTGTTTTACGTTATTTTGGTTTATTGGTAGCTTTAGTAATGCTTTTGCAAAAATTTGGTATACTTACTCCTCATGAACTAGCTTCCATGATGAAAACAGATCAAAATCTGGTAATTATTGACGCAAGGGACCATAGTTCATACATTGCATCGCATATACCAAAAGCTATCAATATAAGCCCAACTGGCAGTTTATTTACTGGTTTTGGACCAAATCCTTTTGCTGTAGTTGATTCAAATCCACAATTACAAAAAGTATTATCTCAAAAAGGCATCAGAAATGATTCAGACTGTGTAGTATACACAGGTTCATCTACAGCTTTTGGTGTCAAAGGTGGTAATCCTGCTTTTGCTCTAACCAGGGCAACACGCATAATGGCCGTCTTTACTATGCTGGTGTTAAAAATGTTTATTACCTAAACGGTGGTTTTGACAAATGGGTAGACGAAAAATTACCTGTCCAAAAAGGTGACTATGCTTTAAAAACCAGCCATTTTGTTATTGTAAGAAATAACCCATTTGTTTTTGCAAATGAAGATTTTATAAGGTGGGCAGTTAAACACGAAAACGAAATTCAGTTTGTTGATTCTAGAATGGATCCAGAATATACAGGGCAGGTTAATGATGAAAAGTTTGGTGTTTCAAAACTCGGTCATATTAAAGGTGCAAGGAATGTATTTGTTGGCGAATACATGGAAAAAGTTGACAATTATTATGTGATTAAACCAAAAGCTCAAATTGAACAAATACTTCAAAAAGCTGGCATTGATCCAAATAAGCCTATGATCTCATATTGCCACATTGGTTATTGGGGAAGCGGTTTATGGTTTATTGCCAATGCTATTTTAGACAATAAACTTGCATGGGATTATAATGGATCTTTAGTTAAAGCTTCTATGGATAAGGACATTCCTTTTGTAAAAGGACCCAATCCTTATTAAGTTAAGCTAACCTGGCAAGATAGCTTAAAAAAGCTATCTTGCGCCTTTCTTTTAAAAATGGATTTTTATATTTTTTTTTATATAATACTTATAAGGATTTGAAGAAGGGGGTTTTATGCAGTTTATTATTGATGCAAGTATAATAAAAAAAATAATTCCAAGTGTTTCTGGAGCTTTGTCAAAAGACAAAAATTCAATATTGAGTAATTACTATGTTAGTATAAAAGACAAAATACTATCGCTAACTTCTTCAAACGATACCGTTCAGATAAATGTAGCTTATCCTGTTGAAAATACAGGTAATTGCGAATTTTTAGCTAAACCAGACTTGTTTGAAAGACTAAAAGCATTGAATGGAGAAATTTACTTTGAGTTGCAAGACAGTTTGCTAACAATAAAAAACGGCTCCTATAAAACAACAGCAAAAATTTTCAAAAACAATGACTATCCTTTGGAATCAACTGCCGATTACAACACTATTGGTACTTTTGATTCAAATGAAATATTAGAACTACTAAAAGCCCATATTGCAAGCAGCAAAGAAGACGAACAAACAAGAGAATTCACAGGAATATTAATAGAAATTGATCAAAATAAAACAAACTTTGTAGCAACAAACCGATCAAGACTATTTTGGATAAACAAAAAAATAGATATTGATAAAAACTTTTACTGTATAATTGAAAAAGAAGGCATACTACAGCTTAGTCGTGTCTTAAAGGCCAATGATAAGATAAATATGCTATATAAAGGCAATCCTGAAAATATAACAAAGATAGCTTTTCAAAGCTCAAACGCAACAATAATCTCCAAAACAATAAATGGTCAATTTCCACAGTACCAAGCCGTTGTATTGGAAGACGCCCAAAATGTATCATGTATAATATTTGACAGAGAATCTCTAAAAAGTTCACTTCAAAAAGTACTGGCACTATCAAGTGATGATCTTGGAGTTGTTGAATTTAACATTAAAGAGAATACTGTTGAGCTAACAGTAACAAACAAAGAAGGCGAAGTTGCAACAGATATTATTGATTTCTTGACTTGTCAAGAAAAAACACATACACAAATTACCCTAAATATCAATGGCCGCTATACTCTGGATTTTTTAAATAATGTACAATCTAGTTCAATTTATTTTTATTATAAAGAAGCAATTAAACCTCTTGAATTAAAAGCAATAAGCGAAAGTAAAATAAATTACATATATGTCATGACACCTGTAAGATAACTACAATTTATTTAACCAGAAGCTAAAATCTCTTCCAGGAACAAAAATATCAAGGCCAACCGAAGCCTCATTAAGTAGATTTTTTACAACATGAGGTTCGTTTGGCTCAATAAAAACGCAATCGTTTTGTGATAGTATAACCTCTCTATCTTTGTTTTTTACAGACATTTTGCCTTTCAATACAACCAATACCTGGGCATTTTCATGCGCATGTTCTGGTGAAGCATGAAAAGGCGGTTTTATAAAATACTCTATTGAAATAGATTTTTGGTCACAAAGACTTACACGCTTCCAATCCTTTTGAGGTTCATAATTTTTTGCACTTTCAAAAAATATTACTTTCATTATTTGCCTCCTTTCTTTTAAAAATATATAGATTTATTAAAAAAATCAATCTTTAAATAATTTTACTTTAATTTTACCAAAAAAGCATAAAGTCATTCTCTAAGAATTACTTGGAGGTGTTTGAATGTTAAAGAAGTTATTAGCTTCATGTGTAGTTGTAGGTTTAATGGTAAGCCCAGTTTTGGCTGCAGAAAATGCAAAGCCGGCTCCGGTAAAAAACGAAACAAAGGTTGAGAAAAAAGCAGTTGAAAAGAAAGCTGCAGAGAAAAAAGCAGTTGAAAAGAAAGCTGCAGCCAAAAAAGCTCCGGTTAAAAAAGAAGCTCCAAAAAAAGCTGAAAAAACAGAAAAAAAGTAAACTTCAACAAACTAAAAAGAGTTGGGCATTGATGCCTAACTCTTTTTTTTGAAAAAATCAATGTTTTTAATATAATACATTTATGTTTGAAAATCATTTAATTGCCAGATGGTACAACGGTTGTCTTAAAGAAATTAATGGTTTTAGCGCACCTAAAAAGCTACTTTTTCTAGATAAGCAAATAGAAATGGCAAGTAAAAACACGCTTGCTCTTGTAAGTGGTTATGAAGCCTTAAATATGTTTTTTTATGGTGAAAATGGGCTTGGAAAATCATCACTTGTAAAGTATCTTATTGATAAATTTAGCTCAAAAGGTCTAAGATGTATAGAATATTTAGAAGAAGATATATACTCAATATACGAGTTATTTGATTTTATAAAAAAGAGTGAGTACAAATTTTTTATTTACTTTGATGATCTGGCTTTTGAAGATAACAATAAAGAATTTAGAAAGTTTAAGTCTATTATTGAAGGCTCGCTCGAAGAAAAACCAAAGAATTGCATTTTTTTGATTACATCAAATAAAAAACGCCTTATAAAACAGAAAGTTCTTACGCTTGATAGTAATATATTTGAAAAAGAAGAAGAAAATGAAAAATTATCTTTATTTTCACGTTTTGGACTATCAATTGGCTTTTATCCTCTTGAACTCTCAGAATTCTTAGAAGTAGTTAATTTTTACCTTAATGAATTTAATGTTAAAATTAATTTTAACATTAAACAAGAAGCACAAAACTTTGCTTTAGGATATGGTATTTATAGCGGTCGCGTTGCAAAACAATTTGCTCTTTTAAAATTCATTGAGCAATTTTCAATACAATAGTATCTAACTTGTTTGCTCTAAATTGTGTACTATATGAGCCCCTATCAAAAAAACACAGAAAAGTAAGTAAACCCACACCAAAAAAGCAATATAACCCCAAAAAGCTCCATATATAAAATTAAGTTTGCCAATATTTTTTACGTATATAATAAATAATCTTTTTAAGATTTCCAGCACTAAAGCAAAAAAGAAAGCCCCTTTCATTGCATTTTTAACACTTACTTTATTTCGTGGTAAAAATTTATACAACAAAAAAGCTATGATAAACAAAGATAAAAAAGGCACTATATAAATTCCAATAAAATCAACCAACAAAAAATGTTTAATTACGTTTCTAAACATTACATCGACAAATTCAAAAGGTAAAAACAATCCACCTAAATAAGCAACTATTAAAACCATAGCTATACCAATTAACATAATATAAACAAAAAACAAATCCAAAATGGATCTTTTTTTATTAAAATTAAAAATTTTATTTATATGAACATCAAGCATATAAAAATAAGACAGTGAAGTGATTGCATATAAAATCAAGCTAAAATAACTAATTTTTTTATGTATAAGTGGCTTTATAATGCTTAAAATCGTACCTTTTAGCATTACAGGAAAAATAAGTGTTATTTTTTGAATTATAAAATTATAATAATGTGTCGAGCTTGACACAAGAAAAATTAATATTGAACTTAAAAAGAGCAAAAAAGGCACAAGTGCTAATATAAAGTAAAACGATAAAGAAGATGCAATTAAAAAACCATCATTTTTAGCAAAGCTAATAATACTTTTTAATACAGTATTCATAATTGTTAATATTGCCTAAAAACCAATTTTGTCAATGCAAATACAAATTTATAGAGGATTATTATATTAATTTAATAAAGTTTATATACAATTAACAAAATGCAAAAAATCTATTTGACAAAAAAAATTAAATCTATTAGTATAATTCTAAATTAAGGTGGTTTTTTTCATTTGAATTTGTATATTTATTTAGGAGGTTGGGATGCCAAAGACAATGAAAAGCATGGATGGTAATACCGCTGCTGCACATGTGGCTTACGCTTTTACAGAAGTAGCTACAATTTACCCTATTACACCGTCATCAAACATGGCAGAAGCAGTGGATGCATGGGCTGCAGAAGGTAGGAAAAATATTTTTGGACAAACGGTAAAAGTTGTAGAAATGCAATCAGAGGCTGGCGCAGCTGGTGCTGTTCATGGAAGCCTTGTAGGAGGTGCTCTAACAACTACGTTTACTGCATCTCAGGGTTTACTTTTGATGATTCCAAATATGTATAAAATTGCGGGAGAGTTGTTACCAGGCGTATTTCATGTAGCAGCAAGAACAGTAGCAACTCATGCGCTTTCTATATTTGGAGACCATTCAGATGTTATGGCTGTAAGACAAACGGGTTTTAGTCTTTTATCTTCTGGAAGCGTTCAGGAAGCTATGGATTTGGCAGCTGTTGCGCATCTAAGTGCAATTAAAGCCAGAGTGCCTTTCTTGCATTTTTTTGATGGATTTAGAACATCACACGAAATACAAAAAATAGAAGTTTTAGATTACGAAGATTTAGCAAAACTTGTAGATTGGGAGGCAATTGAACGCTTTAGAAAAAATTCACTAAACCCAGAAAGACCAAAAATCATTGGAACAGCCCAAAACCCGGACATATTCTTCCAAGCAAGAGAATCTGCAAACAGATTTTATGAAGCCGTACCAGATATAGTTGCTTCTTATATGGATGAAATAAACAAACTAACAGGCAGAAACTATAAGCCTTTCAATTATTACGGTGACCCAAACGCAGAAAATATAATAGTCGCAATGGGTTCAGTTGGAGAAACCATTGAAGAAGTAGTTGATTATTTAAATTCTAAAGGCGAAAAGGTTGGTTTAATAAGAGTAAGACTCTATAGACCGTTTTCACCCAAATACTTCTTTGAAGCATTACCAAAAAGTGTAAAGAAAATAGCCGTCCTCGATAGAACAAAAGAACCGGGCGCTTTGGGTGAGCCTTTATACGAAGATGTTAAAACCTTATTTTACGATACACAGAATGCTCCACTAATTGTCGGTGGTAGATATGGTTTAAGCTCAAAAGATACAACTCCATCTCAAATACTTGCTGTATTCAAAAACCTCAAATCAGACAAACCAAAAGATCATTTTACAATAGGCATAGTTGATGATGTTACTTACCTATCATTACCGATAGATGAAGAAATTAATACTTCAGATAAAGACACAGTGTGTTGCAAATTTTGGGGTTTTGGCTCAGATGGTACAGTTGGCGCAAACAAAGATGCAATCAAAATTATTGGCGATAATACAGATATGTATGCACAAGGATATTTTGCATACGATTCTAAAAAAAGTGGTGGTGTAACGGTATCGCATTTAAGATTTGGTAAAAAACCAATTAAGTCAACTTATCTTATAGATCAAGCAGATTATATTGCCTGCCACAAGCAATCATACGTGTATTTGTATGATGTACTTGCTGGCTTAAAGAAAAACGGCACATTTGTTTTAAACACTATCTGGGATGAATCCGAACTTGACAAGCACTTGCCAAACAAAATGAAACGCTATTTAGCAGAAAACAACATTAACTTCTACATAATAAATGCTACCAAGATTGCAAAAGAAATAGGTCTTGGAGCACGCATAAACATGATAATGCAGGCAGCGTTTTTTAAACTGGCAAACATCATACCTATAGAAACTGCAACAAAACTCTTAAAAGAAGCAATTGTTCACTCATATGGCAAACAAGGCGATAAAGTCATAAATATGAACTATCAGGCAGTCGATAGAGGTATTGATTCAATAGTAAAAGTAAATGTACCAGAAAGCTGGAAACATGTGCCAGTTGAAGAAGAAAAGAAAGGTGAAAACCGTCCAGAATTTATAAAAAATGTGGTTGATGTAATGAACAGACTTGAAGGCGACAAATTGCCTGTATCCACATTTGTTGGCAGAGAAAACGGCGAGTTCCCATCTGGCACTTCTGCTTATGAAAAACGTGGTATAGCCATAGACGTGCCAGAATGGATCCCAGAAAATTGTATCCAATGTAACTTATGTTCGTATGTTTGCCCGCATGCTGCTATCAGACCATTTTTGCTAAACGAAGAAGAAGCAAAAATCAAACCTGCTGATTTTGTTACAAAAAAAGCTATTGGCAAAGAAGTAAAAGGGTATGAATATAGAATACAGGTATCTGTGCTTGATTGTACAGGCTGTGGTAGTTGCGCCGAAGTATGTCCAACACCTAAAAAAGCTCTCGTAATGAAACCTATAGAGACACAAACCAAAGATATAGAAAATTGGAACTTTGCAATAGAGAAAGTTTCAGAAAAAGAAATACCAACTGATACCGTTAAAAACAGTCAATTTTCAAGACCACTTTTAGAGTTTTCTGGTGCTTGTGCAGGTTGTGGTGAAACACCGTACGATAAATTAGTAACACAACTTTTTGGCGATAGGATGATTATTGCTACAGCAACAGGATGCTCTTCTATATGGGGTGCTTCTGCTCCTTCTATGCCATACTGCAAAAATTCTCAAGGCAAAGGCCCAGCATGGGGTAACTCTTTATTTGAAGACAACGCAGAGTATTGCCTGGGTATTGCTTTATCAGTTAAACACCAAAGAGAAACTTTACGCCAAGTAATTGAAAAGATTTTAGAAACCGACATGGATGAAACTTCCAAAATGCCATTTAAAAAGTGGATTGAAAACATGAATGATCCAAAGATAACAAAACAAGCAGCTCTTGAGATAGGTACAATTATTGCAAACAAAAATAAATATTCTTCAAATGTGCAAGACTTGCTTTCAAAAGTTGAAAAAAGTCAGGATATGCTGGTTAAAAAATCCATCTGGGCATTTGGCGGTGACGGTTGGGCTTATGATATTGGATATGGTGGCATAGACCATGTAATTGCTTCCGGCGAAGATGTCAATATACTTGTCGTTGATACAGAAGTTTATTCAAATACAGGTGGTCAATCATCTAAAGCAACACCTGAGGCTGCAATTGCTCAATTTGCTGCAGCAGGTAAGCGCACAAAGAAAAAAGATTTAGGCTTAATGGCAACAACTTACGGTTATGTATATGTAGCTCAGATTGCTATGGGAGCAGATTATAATCAAACACTCAAAGCTATACAGGAAGCAGAAAGCTACCCGGGCCCATCGTTAATTATAGCATATGCACCATGTATAGCCCACGGTATAAAAGCTGGCATGGCAAAAGTTCAAGAACAACAAAAAAAGGCTGTTGAGGCAGGTTACTGGCATTTGTATAGATACAATCCGCTGCTAAAAAAAGAAGGTAAAAACCCATTTATTCTCGATTCAAAAGAACCAGATCTATCTAAATTTAAAGATTTCTTGTTAAGCGAGGTCAGGTATGCCGCACTTCAGCGAACATTTCCTGATTTAGCTGAAAAGCTATACGAAAAAGCTCAAGAAGATGCTAAAGAACGCTATGAAAATTACAAGCGTATGGCTTCTTATCAATATTAAACTTAAACTTATGCTTTGGCCCCTCAAATTATTGAGGGGCTTTTTATTTTATGCAAAAAATATTTGATGCTATATTTCATATAATTGATTACAATTATAAAATAATTGAAAATCAAGGATACAAACCACCTCAATTCTTACCGAAAGATTATTTGGAGTTTATGTCAAATTATGAGTTATTGGGGGGCGCAATAGTTTCTGGTTCATTCCAGGACTTTGATACACAATATTTAAAATCTGCGTTATCGTTTTTTGGTAAAAATTATGTTGGAGTAATAAACTATAATCCAGACTATAGCGATTCGGATATAATTGAATTAGACAAAATAGGCGTAAAAGCTATTAGATTCAATATAAAAAGAGGCACAAAAGAAACAATAGACACGATTGAGTATGCATCAAAGCGCGTTTTTGAAATAGCTAGTTGGCACAGCGAGATTTATATAGACTCTAAAGATATAGAATCAATAAAAAACAAGCTACTAAGTATCCCATGTCTTGTGGTAGATCATCTGGGTTTATCAAAGGATGGTTTCTTAAATGTATTAAATTTAGTTGAAAAAGGTGCCTATGTAAAAGCCAGCGGTTTTGGCAGGTTAGATTTTGACCCTGTATTTGCTATAAAGCAAATTGTTAGTATAAATCCAAATGCCTGTGTTTTTGGTAGCGATTTACCATCTACAAGAGCACAAAGACCATTTTCATACTCGGATATTGATCTTATAAATAACAATTTTGATGATTCCCAAAAAAGAAAAATTTTTTACGAAAACGGTTTGAATCTCTACAGGTTAAACTTAAAATAAATTTTTAAATTTATATTTATAAGCAAAACTTATATAAAAATTTATTAAATTTAATGCTAAAAATTATTGAATTTATATTTCCATTAATTTATACATTTATTTTAAGCTTTTTTTATTTGTTTATTAAATATAATTTACTATATCTATATTACTTATTTACTTGATCTTCATGAATTAGTATTTATCTTCAATAAGAGAATAAATAAACGATAGGAGGTAAAAATGGATAAGTACACTAAAATTTTTGCAGATTATGTTGTAAATACCAAAATGATACCGCAAGAATCAATTCATGAAGCCAAAAGGCGAATATTAGATTCATTTGGTGTCATGTATGCTGCATTTCACGAAGATGCACCTAAAGCTGTTAGAAAATATGCTTATATGTTTGAAACACAAGACGGTTCTTATCTTTTTGGTTTTCCTTTCAAAACAACACCAGAGGTTGCTGCCTTTGCAAACGGTGTTTTGGTGAGGTATCTTGATTTTAATGATACTTATCTATCAAAAGAACCACTCCATCCAAGCGATTGCATACCAGGATTATGGGCTGTGGGCGAATGGAAAAAAATTGGTGGTCAAAAACTCTTAGAATCAATTGTTGTAGCTTACGAAATTGGTGTTAATCTATGCGATGCGGCAAGTTTAAGAAAACACGGGTGGGATCATGTAAACTATGTTACTATTATGGAAGCTTGCGGTCTTGGTAAATTATTGGGTCTTGAAGAACAAACCATACAACATGCAATTTCTTTAGCTTTAATACCCAATTTATCTGCGCGCCAAACAAGGGCCGGTGAACTTTCCATGTGGAAAGGTGCAGCTGCTGCCAATTCTGTAAGAAATGCCATCTTTGGTACTTTTCTGGCTATGAACGGTATGAGTGGTCCTTATCAACCATTTGAAGGTGAGATGGGCTTTTTTAAGCAAGTATTGGAAAACGAAACATTTGATGATAACGCTCTTGAACCTATCATAAAACAAAAAGAGCCCAAAAGAATATTTGATACTTACATTAAGTTTTATCCTGTGGAGTATCACGCTCAAAGCGTTGTTGATATAGTTAAAAAACTCCATCAGTATATAAGTTCTCCAGACGATATTGAATCAATACATATCGATACATTTAAAGCAGCATACGAAATAATAGCAAAAGACAAGGAAAAATGGGAACCAAAGACCAAAGAAACGGCAGACCATAGCATACAATACATAACAGTTGTGGGCATATTAGATGGAAATATAACAAAACATTCATTCAGTAAAGAAAAATTGAATGATCCAATTGTTAAAAAAATTCTTTCTACCAAAACAACGCTTGACCAAAAAGACGAGCTAACGGCAGGTTATCCAGACGGAATACCAAACAGAGTAACACTTAAAACTAAAGATCAAAAAGTCTACACTGAAGAAGTAAAATATCCAAAAGGCCACGCAAAAAACAAAATGAGCGATGAAGAAGTTATTGAAAAATTCAAAAATAATGCCGAAGGTATCCTAACAAATACAGAGATGGAAAATGTAATTGATGCAGTGATGAACCTTGAAAAATGCGAAGATATATCTAAATTAGCTCAATTATTGAGGGTATAAAATGAGCTGGCTTGTAGAAGAACGTATGGATAATCCATCTTTAACGCTAAAGAAATTATTGGAACAAAAAGATATCCTTGGTGTTGTTGGTGTATTTAACCCAATGAGTGCTCTAATTGCTCGTCAGGTAGGTTTTGAGTGTTGTTATTTATCTGGTGCAGCACTAACGGCAAGCTTAGGCATGCCTGATTTAAGTTTAATTGAGTTAAACGAAGTAGCAACTATGAGTACTTATATCTACAGGGCAAGTGGTCTACCAATTATAGTAGACACAGATGTAGGTTTTGGTGAAACGCTAAATGTAGCAAAAACGGCTAAAACAATGCAAGAAGCAAAAGCAGCAGCTATACAAATTGAAGACCAAGAGCTTCCAAAAAAATGTGGCCATTTATCGGGTAAAAAAGTTGTTGAAAAAGAAAGAATGGTACAAAAGATTCAAGCAGCAAAAAAAGTAGCAAAAGATTTACTCATTGTAGCAAGAACCGATGCAAAAGCTGTGGAGGGCTTAAAAAACGCAATCGATAGGGCAAATAGCTATGTAGAAGCAGGTGCAGATATCATTTTTCCTGAAGCTTTAGAAACAAAAGAAGAATTCAAAGAAGTAGCTTTAAATGTTAAAGCACCACTTTTAGCAAATATGACCGAATTTGGCAAAACTCCTTATATTACATTGGAAGAATTTAGAGACTTGGGTTACAAGATAGTAATATATCCGGTAAGTGCCTTGAGAGCTGCAAATTATGCTATAAAGAAAACTTTTGAATACATTAAAAAACACGGTACACAAAAAGGAATATTGGATCAAATGCAAACAAGGCAGGAGTTATATGAACTCATAAAGTATTCTGAGTATGAAAATTTTGACAAAGCTATCTTTGAAAAAAAATGATACCAGGAGGTGTCATATGAAGCTTAAAGAAAAACTAAAAGAAAAAATTGAAACCGAAAGGGAAAGGGTAAATAGGTTGCTTAAAGAACATGGCGATGTAAAAGTAGGGGATATAACAATAGCTCAAGTAATTGGTGGGATGAGGGGTTTAAAAGTTTTGGTTACAGATATTTCATATTTAGATCCATTTGAAGGCATACGCTACAGAGGCTATACAGTAGATGAAGTGCTTCAAAAACTTCCAAAACCAAAAGGGGCAGAAATGCCATATGATGAAGCTCAATTCTACCTTTTAATGACTGGCGATATTCCTACTGAACAGGAAGTACAAGAGATAATAGATTTATTTAAAGAAAAAAGAAAGGTTCCAAATTATGTTTATAAAGTATTGGATTCAATGCCCACTCAAGCTCGCCCTGATGTTATGCTAGCTGTAGCAGTAGATACTATGCAACAAGAATCAGTGTTTGCAAAAGCATATGCAGAAAACAAGATTACAAAACAAAACGCGTGGGAATACATGCTTGAAGATGTATTGAATTTGCTACCAAAAATTCCAATGATTGCAGCATATATCTATAGATTGAAATATAAAAACAATAATCAGATACCAGAAAATCCTGATTTGGATTTTGGCGGTAATTTTGCTCATATGATGGGTATTGATAAGCCATATGATGACTTTTCTCGATTATATTTTATTTTGCTTTCAGATCATGAAAGCGGAAACGTATCTGCCCACACAACTCACCTCGTTGCATCTGCTTGGGCGGATGCTTATTACTCTTTGGCTGCCGGTATCAATGGTTTGTCTGGTCCTTTGCATGGCGGAGCTACACAAGAAGCCTTGAAGTGGTTTCAAGAACTTCTCAAAAAACTAAATAAAATTCCTACAAAAGAAGAATTAGAGCAATTTTGCTGGGACACTTTAAACTCTGGTCAAGTAATTCCTGGATATGGTCATGCAGTATTAAGAAAAACAGATCCTCGTTTTGTAGCACAACTAGAATTTGGCAAAAAACACCTACCTGACGACAAATTATTCCAATTGGTGTCTTTGCTTTATGAGGTAGCCCCTGATGTATTAACAAAACATGGCAAAGCTAAAAATCCTTGGCCAAACTGCGATAATATAACAGGTACCATACAGGCTCACTATGGTGTAGATCAATACGAATTTTATCCTGTTTTATTTGATATTTCTCGTTCTATGGGTGTTTTATCTAATATTACATGGGATAGAGCTCTAGGCTATCCAATTGAGCGTCCAAAGTCAGTTACATTAAAAATGCTGGAGTCACTTGTGCAAAAAGACACTACAGCTAAAGTGTGGTTTTAAAACCACACTTTACTTAATAAAATAAGTAATGATATTACTTTTTTATATTTAAATAATGTAGAGAAAATTGAAATTTGAGAAAATTAACAGCATGTTTAACATATTTTTTGTAATATAAAAGACCCTTTAATCTTCAAGCTTTTAGAAAATATTATATCGTTTGTTTATTAAATAAAAAAGTTTAAACTATCTGTTGTGAAAAAATTTCTTATGAAAGTATGAATTTTTCAAAGTATCAAAAAATTTAGCAATATATTTTCGCAAAATGCTCACTCTTAGAAAAATTAAACTCAAGCATAGTTTTCTAGCAACTTTAAAAAGCATAAACCCTATATAAATAATTCCAGAAATAATTAAAAAACTTATAAAACACATTACAAAAATAAATAAAATAAACTCAACCATACATGCAATATAATATAATTCCAATTTTTAAATAATTCAAATGGTCTATTAGTTGTGATTATTATTGAACCACTCTTTATTGCTTATACACCTCTATCATTTGTAAGGTGCGTTTTGCCTAAGGTATTTACCACTCGACAATATCAAAATTAATTGTATATTCTAAGTATCCCCACTCCAGGGGGATAGGGAGATAGAGCAATGAAACCAATAAACAGGATGGTTACAAAATATGAATCATCAAGATACAACAAACACTAATGTTAATAAAAAGCATAAGTGTTGTCATTAAAATTTAGGAGGTAAATTATGATGTGGTTTGGCGGTGGGCCTTTTTATCACGGATGGTATGGTATTGGAGGTATGATTATGATGTTTGTTTTTTTGTTTATAGTTATAGCTGCTTTGTTTTTTGGGGCAAGGTGGATATTTGGATATGGTGGTTGTGGGATACATCATAGACTAAACGATAGTGATGATGCTTTGGAAATTTTGAAGAAAAGATACGCAAAAGGCGAGATAACAAAAGAAGAGTTCGAAGAAATGAAAAAACATTTATCTTAAAAAAAGGTTTTAAATGAAAAACAGGTTAGTCATTTTTGTAAGTATAGCAATACTGGCTTTTTTAGGGGCATCGGTGTATTTTTATGCTCAAAGAAACTATGGACCAGCTACAATAAATGGTTATGGCTATAGACCTTCTATGATGGAAGGCATGATGAGTGGCGACTATTACAACAACAATGAGCATTATTCAAATACTAATACCAGTATTAAGCTTTCAGATGATGCCAAAAAGGGTAAAGAACTATTTGAATCGCTATGCGCGCAATGTCACGGACAGTATGCTCAAGGAAAAATTGGACCAAATATTCAGAATGCCTCTGAAAGCAACATCGATTGGGCCCTAAAGAATGTCTCAATGATGAACTCACTTAACTCAAACCCTAAATTAAAAAACCAGGAAAATATTTACTACATTTCTGAGTTTTTAAAGTCTTTTAAAAAAGGGAATAACTGATTATGGAAAAGGTAACTTTGAATCTTGAAGGTATGAATTGCGCTTCTTGCGCTTTATCAATAGAAAAAGCATTGAAAAAGGTTGATGGTGTAGAAACAGCAAACGTTAACTTAGTAAGTGAAAAAGCAACGATCCTGGGTGTTGACTTAAAAGCAGATGTATTGATACAGACAGTAAAAAATGCTGGATATAAAGCAAGCTTGGATAATATTGAAAAAATTCAAGATAATACAAAACAAAACACTAAAATTTATCAGGTTAATGGAATGAGTTGTGCAGCATGTGCCATAAACGTAGAAAAAGCACTTAAAAAAGTACCTGGTGTAATAACGGCAAGTGTCAATATAGCAACAGAAAAAGCTAGTGTTACGATAGATCCAAACATTGTATCAGAGCGGGATATGGCCAAAGCCGTGCAAATAGCTGGATATGAGCTTTTAATTAATCAAGACAAACAGTCACTTAATCAGGATGATTCAAGTCAAGAACTAAAAAAAGCTAAATTGAAAATGATATGGGCCTGGGTTATCACAGGTCCTTTGTCTGTACTTATGATTGCCCATATGAGTGCTATAGCTATACCTTACTTTAGCGAAATTAGCCTTATTGCATCTTTTATCGTAATATTTATTGTGGGTAAAAGCCTTATTAAGTCAGGATTTACTGCCATAGTGCACAAAAGCTTTAGTATGGATGTATTGATATTTTTAGGTGTTTGTGCTTCTTATTTGAGTGGAATTTTATCAGCATTGGGTGGGCAAATTGCAGATTATTCTGCGGTTGGCGCTATGATTATGGGCTTTTATCTAATTGGGCAATATCTGGAAGCAAAAGCTAAAGGCAAAGCCTCAGAAGCTATAAGAAAACTCATTTCAATGAGCCCTAAAACAGCCAATCTTGTGGAAAAAGACGGCAGTGTTGTTTCGATTGATGCCAAAAACCTGGTAGTAGGAGATGTAGTATTGGTTAAACCATCACAACAGATACCTGCAGATGGCATAATTGCGGAAGGTAATACAACGGTTGATGAATCAATGGTTACAGGAGAATTTCTTCCCAAAACTAAAAATGTTGGCGATCGTGTAATAGGCTCATGTATTAATCAATCTGGTGCCATAAAGGTTAGGGTTACTGGCGTTGGTGAAGACACATTTTTAGCTCAGATGGTAAAGCTTGTTGAACAGGCAATGGGTACAAAGCGGAAACTATCTTGGATATATAGCATTTAAAGACACATTAAAAGAAAATGCAAAAAATGCTATCCTTGAATTAAAAAACATGAATATCCGTACAGTTATGCTAACAGGTGATAGCCAATCAAGCGCAAAACAGATAGCAAATATTTTAGGGATTGATGAAGTTTACTATAACCTGTTGCCACAAGAAAAATTAGAGTATATTAAAAAATTTCAACAAAAAGCTCATGTAGTGGCTATGGTAGGAGATGGAATAAACGATGCTCCTTCTTTAAAACAAGCCAATATAGGTATAGCAATAGGCACAGGCACAGATATTGCCAAAGAAGCAAGCGATATTACTTTGGTTGGCTCAGACTTAGAAGCAGTAGCAAAAGCAATAAAGCTCTCAAAAGCTACATTCAATAAAATAAAGCAAAATTTATTCTGGGCATTTTTTTATAATATGGTAGCCATACCTATTGCTGCACTTGGGCTTTTGCATCCAGCCATTGCAGAGGCAGCTATGGCTGCAAGCTCTGTCAATGTTGTTACAAACTCTTTAAGACTTAAAAAATACAAACTCTAAGGGGGTCAAATTATGCAAATTACAATATATACCACCAAAGGTTGTCCTGATTGCTATGGTCTTAAACAATGGTTAAATTACAAAAATATCCCATATACTGAAATCGATATCGAAAAACCTGGGATAACCGATTATCTAAAAAACAAATATGGTGTAAGGGTTGCTCCCATTACAGTTATTGAGGATAAGTTTTTTTATGGAACATTTGAAGTACAAAAGCCACAAATAGAAGCTGTATTGCAAAAGGAGGCATTATGAGAGTTTATGTTAGCGGTATGAGTTGTCAGCATTGCAAAATAGCTGTTGAAAAAGCATTTTCTTCCATTGAAGGCGTGGAAGGCGTTAATGTGAATCTAGAAGGTGCATATGCAGATGTGGTATTAAACTCTAAGGTTGATGATGAAAAATTCATTGATGCTTTGGCAGATACTGCATACGAAGTTGTAAAAATAGAAAAATAATATAGAGGGATAAATGAAAGAATGTTGTAGTTTGCATCCCAAACATCAAGAAGCCCTTGCACTGCTTAAAACCGCAAGGGGACATATTGATGGTGTAATTAAAATGATCGAAGAAGAAAGGTATTGTATTGATATATCTACACAATTATTGGCAATTATATCGCTGTTAAAAAAAGCAAATATTTCTGTGATAAACAAACATATAGAAACATGCGTAAAAGATGCTGTAAAAACAGGTAATATTGATGAAAAGATTGCTGAATTGCAAAATTTGATGAAGTATGTGGAAAAGAATAAGTAATAAAAAAATGCTTTTAAAAATATTTTAAGCAATAGAATTTAGGAGGTTTTACAATGCATTACAAAAAGTTTTTTGTGGGTTTGATCTTTTCAGGTGGCTTGATGTTAGCTGTATCAAACAATTCTTTTGCTCAGCCTCAAGCGGGTTATATGATGAATCAGGGTTATGGCATGATGGGCGGATTTATGGGACCATATCAATTCAAATATCTAAATTTAACTAAACAGCAACAAAATGAGGTAAGAAAACTTCAAGAACAACATTCTGAAGCGATGCAAAACATTATGAAAGAATATTTTAACGCTATGAATAATTCTTCAGGTAATGAAACGGTAAATCAAATGGCACAAATAAGATCTGAATGTTTCAATAAAATGATGAATGAAAGAAATGCATATTTTAACGCGTTAAGCAAAATTTTAACCAAGGAGCAAATGGAAAAACTGCATTCAGCTTATCAAGCACCTGTAAACAAATAAAAAGGCACTAACTTAAACTCTCATTAAAGAATTTGCACTTCTTACCTGAAGGAGTTTGGAGAGTAATTGAAATAGCGCACTCTCCCAACCATAAAAAATCTAAACTATATCTAAATACAGACATGGTTCAATTACAACAAGAATTCATAAAAACAACCAAGTTTAAACTTCCCCACTTAAAAGTAAAAGTGCATCTTCTGCATATTCTTTTGGAACTTTTATTTCAACCTTCCCAAGCCCATCCAGCTCTAAACCAAATACAATCCCTACACTTTCATATTTTAACAAAGAAGGAATTCCGTAGCTTTCGAGTTTACTTTTTATTATATTTGCCTCATTTATACCATTAACCACTTTTATAGTAATAAGATCTAATTTATTGCTTGCCATAAATCCTTTTATTTAAGTCTTCTTACAAATAATCCGCTTCAAAATGTTTGAAATAGAAAACTTTTCATAATTTTTTATTTTTCTACAATACGTGATTTTTTTAAAATATTCTAATCACCCTTAGTTTTAATTTACGCCTATTTATTTTTCAATCAATGCAAATTATTAGCAAACAAAAATAGTTTATTCAGTAGTTTGCTTGCTCATGTAATATAACGCGAAAGAAATGGAAATGATATTGGGTGATAATCTAATAAATCGTATTTTAAATACAAAAATTATTTACTGTTAATATTTGAATTTTTTAAAACACCATTGGAACATAGCCTTCGTTAATTAAATTAGATAGAGGTTCGCCAATGTATTCTAAGTTAAAACCTTTTTCTTTATATAGCTTATCAATGCCTTTTTCTTTGGCAACAAACTTGCAGGCTACCGCCTGGAGTTTTTTAAGTGTGTTTAAAAGTTCATCGTTTTTTAGGATTATTTCCTGGCTTGCGCCAAACACAAAAAATTTTACATCTTCAAACCATTTGTATTTTACAGCATTAGCGCCATATAAAACACCGGTTTTTAAAACTTCGTCATTTGGGTTAACCAAAATAATAACTACTTTGTTCATAACTTACCTCCATAGTATAAAAAATATACCAACTCGTTTAAAGAAATCAACCTCACCTAAAACTATTGTAGCTAATTAACTATTTATAACAAAGCATGCAAAATCCTTGTATTACAGGTGTCAAAACATTATAGTACAAAAGAATTAAAAATAACTATAACCATTCAAACCTTTTTTTCAGCTTAATTAATTTGAATTCTTGCTAAGCCATTAGTGAGTGACACTAACATGGCTTAAGAGTTTGAAATATACTGCTATATCCTGAAAAGTTTAGCCGCAATTTTTTTTATTATTGGATTTTTCTGAAGTTTACCCATCATCCAATCTTCGCTTACCATTTTATTCAACATAGATATTGTAGGAAAAGAATGTTGTGTCATTAAAATATCAAACATAGATAGCTTAAATTGCATTGCCAAAACCCACTCGTGTATTATCTCGCTTGCGTTTTCACCTACTATTGTAACACCAAAAATTTTGCCTTTTTTGTTGGTTATAACTTTTATAAATCCTTCTGTTGCCCCATCTACAATTGCCCTACCATAACTTGCATAATCTTTTTTTATAATGACAACATCAAGACCTTTTTTTTAATGCTTCTTCTTGCGTTAAACCCACGCTTGCTATTTCTGGTGATGTAAATACAGACCATGGCACTAAATACTTATCATGATAAATTTTAAATGGTAATGGATTAATTGAGTTCATTAGAGCAATCATACCTTGATGCATGGCAGAATGCGAAAAATTAGAAATACCATTGCAATCACCAATTGCATATATATTCTTGATGTTGGTTCTAAGTGCCTTATCAACAATTATGCCTTTATTGTTATATTTTATACCTACTTTACTTAGTTTTAATTCTTCAAGATTAGGTTTCCTACCCGTTGCAATTAATATTTTATCACTTTCAAATAAATGTGAATCTGTTTCAACAAATACTTTGTTGCCCTTTTGATAAACTCGTTTTATTTGTGTTTTATTAAATACATTAATATTTTCTTTTTTAAATCTTTCTTCTAAAACGTCTGCCGCCTCGCTATCTGCGAATGGTAAAAGATGATTATCTATATGAATAATATTTACATTACTTCCAAGTCTTGCAAAGCCTTGAGCCATCTCGCATCCAATTGCACCCCCTCCTATAATTGTGAGGTTTTTTGGTATATTTTTTTGTGTAAACAAATTCATATTTGTAAGCTTAAATTCTTTATCAATTTCATTTAATCCATCTATATCCGGTATAAAAGGTCTTGTGCCTGTTGCTATAAATATTTTTTTTGCCTTATATACGTTTACACCAACTTTTACAGAATGAGTATCTACAAATTCTGCATAGCCTTTATTAATAATTAGCTCTACCCTTTCAAATGCCTGCATAAGTTTTTTACCACTTATTCGGCTAATTTTTTGTCTAACTATATCAAGCGATTCCTTGGTATCTGTAAAAATATTTGATATTATGCCAAATTGTTCCAAATTATGTGAAATTTGGTTTACTTGAGCAGTTTTTAATAAGGCTTTACTTGGTATACAACCACAATTTAAGCACTCTCCGCCTACTTTATTTTCTTCTATTGCCAAAACATTTAAGCCAATAGCGCTTGCCATAGCAGATGCTGCCATGCCGGCTGGACCCATCCCTATTACTATAAGATCGTAAATTTTCAATTCTGCCTCCAATAGTTACTAAATTTGTAACCATATAAGTATAATTATATTATGCGTAAAGTCAATATATTATTTACAATACATTTACAATTGATTTAAACTATATTTACAAAGCTTTTATAGTATTCAAAATAGAAAATTTAGTTAAGGAGGTCTTTTATGAAAAAGACATTTGTAAGTGCACTTTTAGCGGCGGCGTTGTTTGGAACAAGCGTTAGTGCAGGATTTGCTGGTGGCTTTGGAGGTATGTCAGGCGGTAGTTTTGGAATACATAGAGGCTTTGAATGCAACGCAAGAGGTGGTTTTGGATATCAATACATGCAAAAAGAATTAAATTTAACACCTGAGCAAATTAAACAAATTGAACAATTAAGGCAAGAGGCATTACAAGACTTTACAAAAAGTCAGTCAAACTATAAAATGCCAATGTATGATGCAATTGCATCCGGAAATTTCAATAAAAAAATATTTATTGAAGAATCTGAATATAATGCTAGATTAAGAGCACAAAACAGGGCAAATTATATGGAGCGTTTTTTTAGCATTCTAACGCCTGATCAAAGACAAAAGTTTGTACAATTACAAAAAGAAAAAATGCAATTTGCACTAAAAAATATGGAAAATAGGCAACAAATGCTTCAAAACAAAATAGATTACTTAAAATCCAAAGTCCAATAGAAAATTTTCAAATACTGTGCTATATTAAGTCTGGGAAATAACCCAGACTTAATTGGTGAAAACAATGGTTAATATATTGATGATTGAAGATGACACAGAACTTGCAGAGTTGTTAAAAGAGTACCTGGCTAAGTTTAATATGATAGTTACAAACTATGAATCCCCAATAAAAGGTCTACAGGCGATCGAAAAAACAAAATTTGATCTATTAATACTGGATTTAAGTTTACCAGAGTTAGATGGCATAGAAGTATGCAAAAAAATTGCAAACAATTCCATTGATATACCTATCATTATATCTTCTGCGCGCAGTGATTACTCAGATAAAGTACTTGCCCTTGAATTAGCAGCAGATGATTATCTTGCCAAACCATATAATCCACGCGAACTTGTGGCACGCATACAAGCTCTTTTAAGAAGAGTAAAAAAACCTAAAAACCTTGAAAATAAAAAAAGTGACTTCCAAATTGACGAAAATGAAATGACAATAATATATAAAAACAACAAATTAAGCCTAACTTCAGCTGAATACGAAGTATTGGCACTTTTTTTAAAAAATAAAAACCGTGTTTTAACTAGAGATTTTATTTTAGAAAATACAAAAACTATGGATTACGAAAGCATAGATAGAAGTGTAGATGTTATAGTAAGTCGAATTAGAAAAAAAATTAATGATGACCCTAAAGAACCTCGCTATATAAAATCCATTAGAGGTCTTGGTTATAAATTTGTGGAATGAACAAAAATTCTATTTTATTTAAATTAAATCTAATTTTTATCTTAACATTTATTGTTTCTACTGCACTTTTTTTATTTGTTTATATAACACTTCAAAGACAATCTAATTTTGAATTCATACGAAAAAGTATGTTACTTGTACGAACAAAAAACTTAAATGCATACGCACAATCAGAAAATATAAATATTATTAACAACACTGATGAAATTAATAATATACTAAAACATGCAAAAGTGTTATTAAAAAAAGAAATGCCTGCTGGAAGGCAAAACTGGGTTTTGTTTAAGTTTAAATCCAATACTTATTTATATATACATACACCTTACAAAAACTTTTTGCTAAAAAAAGGACAAAAATTTTCAGCTCCAGATTTCATACTTATTTTATGGGTAGTTTTTATTGTCAGTATTTTATTTTTGTATATAAGTATTTTGAAATCCATATATCCTATAAAAGTATTAAGAAAAAAAATTGAAGAATTCAAAAAAGGCAACCTAGATATAAATTTTGAGCTAAAAAGAAAAGATGAAGTAGGTTTTCTTGCAAAAGAATTTCAAGAAGCTATATCCAATTTAAAAAAAAGCACAGAATCAAGACAGTGGTTTTTACGCAATGTGGCTCACGAGTTAAAAACACCCATAGCAAAAGGTATGATAGCAAGTGAATTGTTAAATGATGAAAACAGAAAGCAAAACTTTTTAACAATTTTCAAAAGACTAGATGTTCTTATAAATGAATTGCTTTCAATAGAACAAATAGCAGCAAAAAATATAGAAGACTCATCTAAATGCTATAAATTTTCACAAATTCTAGAGTCAGCAAAAAAATTATTATTTTTAGAAAATGAAAAAGTAAAATATAAACCAACCATTAATTATACAATTAAAGTTGATATTGATTTTTTTACTATTGCTATAAAAAATTTACTTGATAATGGTATAAAATTTTCTTCTGATAACACAATTAGCATATACGAGAAAAATAATAAAATAATCTTCTCAAATATGGGAGAAAAATCCCAAATTGATGTCGATAAAATGTTTGAACCGTTTTCAAAAGAAACTTCATTAAAAAACAAAGAAGGTATGGGGCTTGGATTGTATGTGACTAAATACATACTTGATAAACACAATGTTAAAGTAACGTATGCTTATGAAAATGGCGAAAATATGTTTATTTTGGATATAAAACATATATTATGCAATAATTAACTTTTTTCTTTAAAATTTTAAAAAACTTATTTAAAAAATTAGCAAAATATGATATATTAACAAAAAATAATTGGAGGTTTTTATGAAGATAGCATTAGGTATATTTTTAAGCGTTTTAATTATTTTTAATATAGCCTTTGCTCAATCAGAGAAACTCAATATTAATATTGCAAGTCAACAAGCACTTACCAAATTGCCAGGCATAGGTCCAAAAACGGCTAAAAAGATTGTTGATTACAGAAACACTCACGGCTTTTTTAACAATATAGAAGAAATAAAAAATGTTTCAGGCATTGGTGAAAAAAAATTTGAAAAACTAAAAGATTATATAACTACTACAGGCGGTGTTGCAGAAATTAAAAAGAATACGCGAAAAAAATTTTAGGGGGTTTAATGAAAAGAATTGGAGTTTTAACAAGCGGTGGAGATTGTTCTGGAATTAATGCTACACTTAAAGCCATAGTAGAAGAAGCCTACAAAAACAACATAAGGGTAACAGGTTTTTTAGAAGGCTACAATGGCCTTGTAAATAATTTAGCTATAGAACTAACTCCACTTCAAGTTAGCGGCATATTGCAAAGAGGTGGCACAATACTTATGACATCACGTTGTGAAGAATTTATGCAAGAAAGTGGCTTTAAAAAAGCACTTAAAACATTAGAAGAAGAAAAAATAGAAGGTCTTATTGTAATTGGTGGTGACGGCTCTTTGCGTGGCGCAAAAAAGTTGGCTGAAAGTGGTATTGTGTGTGTTGGAATACCAGAATCTATCGATAACGACATATATGGAACCGATATGGCATTAGGTGTTGATACCGCATTAAACATTATTACAAATGCTATTGATATTATTAGAGACACTGCATCAAGCCATAAAAGGGCATTTGTTATAGAAACTATGGGGAGAGAGAGTGGTTATCTTGCTTTAATGAGCGCTATGGCATCTGGTGCAGAAGCTGTTTTGATACCTGAAGTAGAATATGATATAGACTCTATTATGAATAGACTAAAGCAGGAACATGAACGTGGTAGAAAATACAGCATAGTTGTTGTAGCGGAAGGTGTTAAAAAAACCCAGGAAGTTACAGAAAAACTCAAAAAAGAAGTAGGTTTTGACACAAGAGTTACAATACTTGGGCATATTCAAAGAGGCGGCAACCCAAGTGTCTTTGATAGGACGCTTGGTATGCGACTGGGTATTAAAGCTGTTCAGTCATTAATAAACAAAAAATTTGGCATGGTGGGATTACAAGGTAGTGATATTAAAAATGTAGCTTTTGATGTCGTGTTTTCAAACAAAAAAGTGTTTAGCCAAATGATGCTAGAGTTTGCTAGATTGAAATCTAGATAAAAGTTCATTAAATAATGATATTGCTGTTTCTAGTTCTTTTTGAGCTTGATCTTTTGTGGGGGCATTGACGCTAAATCTTACGCTCATCGTATTAGATGAAAAACCCTGTGGTAGCGTCTTTACATAAACATGTGTTTTTTGCGTAACTTCCTGGGATATAAAACCAAGTAAACTTTCATCATTAATATCGCACTCTATAGTTTGTGTTTGTGTAATATTAGGTATGCAAATTGATCTTAAAATTGGCTCTACCTGGGTTTCAAACATTGTTTGCATCTCTGCAGGTACACCTGGTAGACAAAATATATGAAAGTCATCTTTTTTAACATAAACACCACAGGCGGCACCTACACTATTTTTAAGTAATATAGCACTTTTTGGAACATAGGCCATTTTTTGCCTGTTAACATTTAAATGTTTTTCTGCAATTTTGCCTTCTTCGTATAGTTTTTTATAAAAAAGCTCAATTTCAGACAAACATTCTTGGCTTAAAATCAGTTCATCATTTATAGCTAAAGCTACAGCCTGTAGTGTTAAATCGTCAAATGTTGGACCAAGACCGCCTGTTGTTATAATAAGTTTGGTTTTGGTTAAAAAATAATTAATCGTTTGGACAATGTCGTCAAGACTATCATCCAAAAAAACAATAAAGCGATTTTCAACACCTATTTCGTTTAATCTTTTTGATATGTAATACGCATTATTATCTTTAATCTGTGCAGATATTAATTCTTTTCCTATACCAAAAACAGAACTTTGCATAAAAAATGGCGGAGCCGACGAGACTCGAACTCGCGACCTCTGGCGTGACAGGCCAGCGTTCTAACCAGCTGAACTACGGCTCCGAGAAAAATGGTGGGCGCAGCAGGACTTGAACCTACGACCCCCTGCTTGTAAGGCAGGTGCTCTTCCAGCTGAGCTATGCGCCCATATTTTAAACAAATTACTTGTTTGCCAATTCTTTAAAAACTTTTCCAACTTTAAATGCTGGTAAATTAAAACCTTTAATGGTAATTTTTTCGCCCGTGCGCGGGTTTCTGCCTGAGCGTTCTTTCCTTTGACTCAAATAAAATGTACCAAAACCTGTTAAACTTACTTTGCCACCTTTTGAAACTGCGCTCATAGTCTCATCAATAATAGCATCAACTACTTTCTTTACATCCGTTTTTTTCATCTGTGTAGCAGAAGCAACTTTTTCAATTAAATCAGCTTTTGTCATACAAAAACCTCCATCAGCTTGGCGTCCCCAGCGGGATTCGAACCCACGTTTTCGCCGTGAAAGGGCGATGTCCTTGGCCGACTAGACGATGGGGACTTTTGGTGGGTCGTGCAGGAGTCGAACCTGCGGCCAATAGCTTAAAAGGCTACTGCTCTACCGCCTGAGCTAACGACCCACAAAATCTTTATTAAATATACATATTTGAACGCGATTGTCAATAAATTATTACATAAAATGAAAAAACTTTGCAAAAAAACTAAACCAAAGCATTTTACGCACAATAACAACATTTTTTAATTACTAGAAATCTAGTGTGTCAAAAGTACCTTGCTTTTTGATATGCTAGCTTAGTTGACACTTTGGAATTTTAGAATAAAAGTCTCGATAATAGCATAGAAATCTTCATTTTTATTCATTTAAAAACACTATGGCTTGTTTTTTGTCAAATGAGGTGTATAATTTAACAAACATAGGGGGTATTTTATGTCAAAGGATAAAGATGAATATAAGCGTGAGCTTTATAAGCTATGGGTAGAGCTTGTAAAATTTCAAAACACTCTTATAAAAAAAGAAGAGAAGGTGTTAATAATCCTTGAAGGTAGAGATTCTGCTGGTAAAGATGGCATGATAAGAACCATAACAAGGCATTTGAGTCCAAGAGAAACACGTATCTTTGCAGTTTCGAAACCAACAGATAAAGAAGCAAAAGAATGGTATTTCCAGAGATTTGTACCGCATTTGCCTGCACCGTCTGAGTTCGTATTGTTTAATAGAAGCTGGTATAATAGGTCAGGAGTGGAACGTGTAATGGGTTTTTGTACTAAAAAAGAGTACGAACAATTTTTTGAAGATGTAGTATACTTTGAAAACCTCCTTATAAATGCAGGCATTAAGATGTTTAAGTATTATCTGGATATTGACAAAAAAGAACAGGAAAAAAGGTTAAAATCAAGAAAAACTGATCCGCTCAAGCAATGGAAGGAAAGCCCAGTAGATGATGCTGCTTTAAAGCATTTTGACGATTACACTAAAGCAAGGGATGAAATGTTTGAGAGAACCCACACACCACGCTCACCGTGGATAATTGTTAAAGCAAATGACAAACACAAAGCACGTCTCAATTTGATCAAACATTTTTTACTCAACAATGATTATAAAGATAAAAACGAAAAAGTATTAAATTTTGATCCAAATATAGTTTTTATGTATACAAAAAGTTTTTTATCTAATAGTTAAATTATGCTATTTTACGATGTTTTTGAAGAAATCATAATCAATCAGGTATCTGAGATTGAGTCCAATTTTAAAGTGTTTTATACTAAAGATGAAGCTCTGCATGATTTGCGAGTGGCTATAAGACGTCTTTTATCTTATTTTTTAGTTTTTAAAAAGTATTTAAATACAGATACACAATTATTAAATACGCTAAAATTTTTTTTAAAATCATCAAATATAGCCAGAGATACCCAAATTTTGATTGAAAAAATAAATCAACTGGACATATTCGAAAACGATCTAAAAGAACTAAAAACCTATTTAGAAAAAGAATACGGTATACAAAAATCCAATTTTTACAATATTCTTAGTCTAAGTTTTGATGATTTTTTAATAAAAATAAACCAGACAATTGTACAAAAAAGCTACAGAAAAGACGGTTTTTTTGACTTTAAGTTTGAAACAATAACCTTTTTATCACTTAACGCGCAAGCTAAAAAAATTAAAAAAATTAAGCCTGCTAAAAAAAATTTGCATAAATTACGTATTGAGTACAAAAAATACAGGTACATTTTAGAAATTCTACAAAAAACTCAGGTTCAAAACCAAAAAATTCAAGAACGCCTTATTCAACTAAGACAACTCCAGGATAAATTAGGCTATGTTCAAGACTTAAGTGTCCATATTGAGTATCTAAAATCACTTAAAACAATATTGCCAAATTCAATTAATGCTATTCAAGCACTTATTGAAACTTTTAAAAGTAATTTAAAACAAAAAAGAAAAAAAGTTATTTTTTTACTATCTTTTTTAAGATTTTTTGAAATAAACTGGGGTGAATATGCCTGATTATCCTATCATAGCAATCATTGACATTGGTTCAAACTCAATAAGGCTTCAAGTTGCACAAAGTCTGGAAAAAAGCTATCGCATAATTCAGGATTATAGAGAAATTTTAAGACTCGGCGACTGTGTATTTTCCAAAGGCTACATTGATGGACAAACTGCTGATTTATTTTATAAAAACATGGAAGTAATAAATAATCTTATCCAGAACCATAAAGCAACAATTATAAGAGCTGTTGGTACAGCAGCACTTAGAGATGCACAAAACGCATATGAAATTGTTAAAACGACAAAAGAGCGCTTTGGTATAGATATTGAAATAATCAGTGGCAAAGAAGAAGCTTATTATAATTTTTTAGCTGTACTTTATAATTTTGACATAAAAAACATGAATGCTCTAACAATAGACATAGGTGGTGGAAGCAGCGAAATTGTAATATCACAAAAAGGTGAACTTGTAGATTCTTACAGTACGCTGCTTGGTTGTACAAGACTAAAACATGAATTTTTAAAAAAAGATCCGCCATCACAATCGTCTATTTATGCCATGAAAGATTTTATAGAAGAAACGCTACAAAATCTCGATGATATAAATATTGACACTATTGTTGCAACAGGCGGTACACTAAATAATATTGCAATCATGTATTATATGTCACAAAACAAAAAATCTACATCATATGCAAAGTATGTGCCAAGATCATATGTCAAAAGTCTCATTAATACATTGCGTAGGATGAAAATTGACGATATTAAAAAAATAAAAGGTGTAGAAGAAAAACGTGCAGATATAATTTTACCTGCTTGTATGGTAATAGAAAGCATAATGAATTTTTATAACGTTGAAGGCTTCTACACTTTTATGGGTGGCTTAAGAACAGGTCTTTTAATTGACACATTAAATAAAATTGGTCTATCATTTCCATTTCAAACTTTAGATAGCGACTTAAAGTTTTCTAGATTAATAGAGCTTGGCAATAAATTTAACTTTGAAGAACCACATGCTCTTTGCGTAAATGACCTCGCCAAAAAGCTTTTTGAACAGCTAAAACAAACGCTTAATCTTCAAGATAAAGATTTTGCTTTACTCGAAGCCGCTTGCATTTTGCACGATATTGGCACATATATATCATTTTCAAAACACCATATGCATTCGTATTATCTCATTACAAATTCAGATCTAACAGGCTTTAGTGTTAAGCAAAAAAACATGATAGCAACAATTGCTTACTTTCACAGAGGCAGTCTACCAAACAAATCGCATAAATTTTACCAATCATTTTCAAAAAAAAAGAAGGACAAAATAAAAAAACTTGCTGCAATTTTAAGAATAGCAGATGGTCTTGATAGAAGTCACAGAAGCTTTGTAAAAGACATCAAGGTTAGTATTGAAAAGGATAATATAAAAATTGTAGCTATATCAAGCGAAGATACTTTTTTGGAAATGAAAGCAGCAAATGCAAAAAAGAATCTTTTAGAAAAAGTTACTGGCAAAAAGGTTTCAATTATATGAAAAACGGTATATTTGGCATAATAAATATTGGTTCAAGCGCCATTCGCATGCAAATTAGTGAGTTTAAAAACTCAAAAGAAAGAATTTTAGAAAGTATTGTTACACCTATTGCACTTGGTCTTGATACGTTTGAAAAAGGTTATATTAGTTTGGAAAAAGCAAAAGAAACTGCTCAAATATTATCAAAGTTCGCAAAAAAATTAGATGAATATAAAATTTGGGGCAATTACAAAGCTATCTGTACAAGTGCTGTAAGGGATGCTCAAAATAAATATTTTTTTATAAATTACATTAATGCAAAAACGCAGCTTGATATTGAAATAATAGAAGAAACACATGAGATGTATATAAAATACCTCGGTATAATGCATGACATAAAAAATTTTGACAAGCTTTCTCAAGAAGGTTTACTTTTAGCTTATTTATCAAGTGGCAGCCTATCTTTAAGCATTAAAGCTGGCGATGTCGATTTATTTAATTCTGTGTTCAATTCTGGTTCACTCAGGCAGTATTTACTTTTTAAAGACATAAATTCAAGTATAAGATTTAAAGCCTATGAAGAACAAATGGGAAAAATCATTAGCACACTAAAGCAAAATTGCAATGAATTAAGCAAGATAAAACATATGGTTGGTTGCGGAAGCTCTATTAATCTTTTAGTAAAAGTATTAAAACCAAAAAGTAATAAAATAACTTACAAAGCCCTAAATACACTATATAAATCTATTAAATCCAGCGAACCTCAAGCAATCTCTCAGATGTATAGTATATCTTTAAACGATGGAAATATAATAGTACCTATTGTTTGTAGTTTTTCTTATTTATTAAAAATGTTAAACTTAGATGGTTTTTTATTTTCGAATGCTACATTTCCAAATCAACTGATGAATTATTATTCAAAAAGTTTTAAAGAAAAATCGGTAAATAAAAAAATTCTTAATCAAGTTGTTGCATACTCAAAAAAATATAATAACGATTTAAAACACGCTAAAAAAGTATTACATTTTGCAAATAGACTTTATAATCAGTTAAAAAACATTCATTCAATGTCACAAAAAGAAAAGATGATTTTAGATTGCGCATGTGTATTACATGATGTCGGCTATTACATTGGTGTAAACAACCATCATCAACATTCATATTACATTGCAAAGTCTATTAATATTCCAGGTATTGACAAAGAAATTATAGACTATGTTGCAGCAAGCGTACTTTTCCACAGGAATAAAGCAAAAATCGAATCCGAAGATGAATTGTTAAGCGCACCAATAGAAAAAATTTTATCTTTAAAAAAAATTATTTCACTTTTAAAGATAGCAGATGCTCTTGATGCAAGCCATATGCAAATCATTGAAGATATTGATATAGAAGTAAGTGAAAATCAAGTTAAAATTACTGCTATAGCCTTAAAAATACCATTTTTAGAAGAACTCACCTTTAAAAATAAATCTACAGATTTTCTAGAAACGTTTGGTATAGAGCCAAAACTATACATAAAGTTAAAACATGAGTAATTTCATTTACAATAATCGAGAGCTTAGTTGGTTAGATTTTAATTATAGAGTGCTTAAACAAGCAATAAATCCTACTGTACCTTTACTTGAAAAATTGAAGTTTGTTGCAATACATGCATCAAATTTAGACGAGTTTTTCATGGTTAGAGTTGCTGGCTTAAAAGATCAGGTAGATGCAGGCTACGATGTAGCTGATATTTCAATGAGAACCCCAAAGCAACAATTGGAAGAAATTTCAACTAAAGTATCATCTCAAGTAAAAACTAGAAACGATATATTTGAGAATCATTTAAAACCTCAGTTGAAATCCAAAAGGATACTTATAAATCCCAAAGAATACTTATCTCAAGTTGAAGAAATTTTTTATCTAGAAATACTTCCTGTTTTGACACCAGTGGCACTAAACAATATCAATAAAATACCTTTTATACAAAATTTGACATCTGTTTTTTTTGTTGAACTTGAAAAAGATTCTAAATTATTTTATTCAATTTTAATTATACCTGGTGTTCTTCCAAAATCATTTAAAATCAAATACAAAAAGCAATCAGTATATTACACTACAAACTATATCGTAGAAAAATTTTTAAACAAAGTATACACAAATTATAATATTAAGCGATATTTTTTATTTAGACTTACACGAAATGCCGACTTGCCCATTCACCAGGAACTATCTGAAGACTTACTTGAAGCTATCGAACATTATCTTGATATGAGAAAAAAAAGCAATGTTGTCCGCTTGGAAATTGACAGAGAAGTTGACAGGTATTTTATTGATAAAATGATCGAATATTTCGATATAGAACAAAACGACATTTATATTACAAACGGTCTTATTGATTTTAGTTTTATTTTTAATATGCAAGAAACAAAAAAATCGCTTTATTACGAAAGCTTTAAGCCAGCTGTTCCTTTGTGGCTTCAAAAGATTGAAAAAAGAAGTTTCTTTGAAGTATTAAAATCCAATGATATTTTTTTCATCAGACCTTATCATGACTTTAAACTCATTATAAAGTTTTTAGAAGAAGCAGTATTGGATAAAAACGTTCTTTCTTTAAAAATAACACTTTACCGTACAAATGACGATTCAAAAATTATTGAACTTTTAGAAAAAGCTGCAAAAAACGGCAAACATGTAAGTGTTGTAATTGAACTTAAAGCGCGCTTTGACGAAGAAAAAAATGTTGAATGGGCAAAAAGACTTGAAAACGCTGGATGTATTGTTACATACGGCTTTTTGGACTTAAAAATACATGCTAAATGCATGCTTGTTGTGAGAAAAGAAGCAAACAAACTTGTTCGTTATACTCACATTTCTACTGGTAACTATAATGAAAAAACTGCCCTTGTATACACTGACATAGATTATTTAACAAAAGATGAGTTAACAGGTCAGGAAATTATTAATTTATTTAACTATATGATGGGATATTCTGATATATTTGAGTGGCAACGCATTAAAATATCACCAAAAAACTTAAGAGATTCAATAATTAATTTAATTGACAATGAAATAAAAAACACCAAAAAAGGCAAAAAAGGTCGTATTATAGCAAAATTAAATTCTTTATACGACAAACAAATTTCGGATAAATTATATGAAGCATCATTAGCTGGTGTCAAAATAGATCTGATTGTTAGAGGTTTGTGTTCAGTTGTACCTAAAGTAAAAAATATGAGTGAAAATATAACTGTTAAAAGCATAATTGGCAGGTTTTTAGAGCATGCTCGTATTTTGTACTTTTATGATAATGGCAACGAAAGAATGTTTATATCTACAGCTGATTGGATGGTAAGAAATTTTGATAAACGTATTGAAATTTTATACGAAATCCACAATTTTAAAGCCAAAAAATTTTTAAAATCTATACTTAATATAAACCTAAGTGATAAAACCGCCTGGGAATTAGTTAAATATACATACAAAAAACCTCATCTAGATAATACAAGCATTGGTTCTCAAGAATTACTTTTGAAAAGTATACAAAAAATATTGTAAACTACAACATCTTTCGTGGTAATTGCCAATTTTTTGAAAAAGCAATTATTCTAAGCGTAAATATTATAATTGTACACAAAAATAAATTAATGGATACGTTGAGTTTTAACAGATGTAAAACATAAAAAAGTGATGTACCAATAATGCATGCTGAAGCGTATATTTCTTTTCTTAATACCAAAGGAATTTCTGCTTGCAATACATCCCTTATCATGCCACCAAATACTGCTGTAATTGTACCTAATATTATAGAACCAATAAAACTCATATGATAGTCTATCGCTTTAGATACACCAATTGCACTAAATACACCAAGGCCTAGCGCATCAAAATAAAAAAATATTCGTCTTTTTTCAATACTTTTTGGAGCAATGAATACAATTATGGATGTTAAAATAGCTATTATTATATCTAGATTATGCACAAACACGTATGGTGGCAGGCTATTTAAAATCACATCTCTTACTATACCACCACCAATTGCTGTTACAAGACCAAGTACAATTACACCAAATAAGTCCATTTGCTTTTTGACACCAGCAAGCGCGCCAGATGCAGCAAATGCCATTGTGCCTATAGAATCAAGTAAATTTAGCCAGTTTAGCATAAAAGTTTTTTCATTTTTTGATTAAAATTGACATAGTTTTTGACAAAAATAAACCCCTCTTTTTTTATTGTTTATCTTTAAAAAAATTGTTTTGACATAATTTAACATAACTTTTTATTTAACATATCCATATAATTTTGTCAAAAACTAATATTTGATTTTTAAACTTTTATTGTTTATAATGATGCAGGGTTTATAGGAGGTTACATGAAAAGGACATTTCAACCACACAATACACCAAGAAAAAGAACTCACGGTTTTAGGGCTAGAATGAAAACAGCAAATGGTAGGAAAGTACTTTCAAGACGAAGGGCTAAGGGTAGAAAAAGATTGGCAATTTAAAATTTGATTTTGAGCGTATCAATAAATCACAAGAATTTACATACCTATACAACAATGGGTGTAGGTATGTAAGCGTCTTTTTTGTTATTTTTTTAGCATATAATGGCACTAATGTTAGAAAGGTTGCAGTAGTTGCAAGCAAAAAAATTGGTAATGCTGTTTTAAGGAACAGGGCAAAACGCAGAATGCGTGAAGTAATTAGGCTATCAAAAAATTATATCAAACCTGGCACAAGTATCATTATGGTTGCCAGAAAACCTTTGTTAACTGCTAAATTTAGTTTGTTAATCAAAACTTTTCAAAATTTGCTTGAAAAGTTCTATGCATATGAATATAAACAAAACTCTTAGTTGGATATTTATTAAGATTGTCAGATTTTATCAATTACTTATCTCTCCCATATTTCCTAATAGTTGTCGGTTTTATCCAACATGTTCGAATTATGCAATAGAAGCTGTAAAAAATTTTGGTTTTTTTGAAGGTTTTTTATTATCTATCTGGCGTATCTTAAGATGTGGACCATGGAGCCAAGGGGGGGTTGACCCGCCAAAACCATTATTTAAGAGGAATAGATTATGCAAGAAAACGAAAAAAGAATTTTAATTGCTGTTTTACTAACAGTTTTAATTATTGTTTTTTATGATTATTTTTTTATGCCAAAAACTACTGTTGTTTCTACTAATTCTACTGAAAAAACTAAATTTTTACCAAATATAAGCAATATTGAACCTACAAGTCATCAGACTTTAAAAAACTCTATCGTTAACATCAATTCCAATTACCTTAACGTTGAAATTTCTAAAATAGATGGGACAATAAAAAATCTTTTTTTAAAAACATACACACAAGATCATAAATACATTAATTTAGCCAACCCAAATTCCAAAATTGGTTTGTTTTATACACAATTTGAAGATCAAATGCTTCAAAAAATATCACAAAATGGTTCATACAGTACCGATATAAAAAATGAAAATGGTAAATATATTGTAACCTTAACTAAAAATGATGGAAATATAAAAATTGTTAAAATTTACAAAATAGACAATTATGGTATTAATTTTGTTACAAAAGTTTACAAAAATAACGAGCCTGTAAATACAAATTATCTTGTTTTACTAGGCGAAAACTTTGGAACTTCAACCAAAGATACACATGTTGGTGCTGTGGCTTTAATAAATGATAAAATCAAAACCGATAGCGATATAGGTCAAAGTGATAAATTATCATGGATTGCTCTGGAAGACAAGTACTTTTGTATTGCATTATACAATAATTCTTTATTAAGTGGTGGCTTTAAACAAATTGATTCAAATAAATACATTTATGTGAATTTAAATACTCAAAAGTCTATAAATGCCTACGCCGGACCTAAGTCAACTTCAATAATTTCTACTTATGATCCAAAGCTTGATAGGATTGTTAGATTTGGAACTTTTGGTTTCATTGGAAAACCACTATTATATGTTTTGAAGTATTTGTATTCGCTTGTAGGCAATTACGGTTTAGCTATTATCCTATTGACGTTTCTTATCAGGCTTGTTTTTTATCCTCTAACCTACAAATCTTTTAAATCAATGAAACAAATGGCAAATCTTCAGCCACAATTAAAAGAATTACAGCTTAAATATAAAGGAAAGCCCGAATTACTTAACAAGGCTACTATGGAATTATACAAAAAACACAAAGTTAATCCACTTGGTGGTTGTTTACCTATTCTCATTCAAATTCCTGTTTTTATTGCTTTATACAATGTTTTACTAAATGCAATTGAGCTTAGACATGCGCCATTTATATGGTGGATTACTGATTTATCAAGCAAAGATCCATATTATATTTCGCCTATTATAATGGGTATAACTATGTATATTCAGCAAAAACTTTCACCTTCTACACTTGATCCTGTGCAGTCAAAAATTATGTTATTTTTACCTATAATTTTTACAATAATGTTTATGGGTTTTCCTTCGGGACTTGTAATTTACTGGATTGCTAATAATGTGTTTACAATTATTCAACAATTAATTGATACAAAGATTATAACTGCTAAATCAAAATGATTGACGATGGAATTATAGCTGCCATTGCAAGTGGTTATGTTGAGTCTGCTATAGGCATTATTAGGGTAAGTGGTAAAAATTCTATTGAATTACTAAAAAAAATATTTTATCCAAAAAAAAATACTTTTGAGCCTTATAAAATTTATCATGGCTTTTTAAAAGATTCAAATCAAAAAATAGTAGATGAAGTCTTGGTAAGTGTTTTTAAATCACCTCATTCGTACACTGGAGAAGACTCATTTGAAATTAATTGCCATGGTGGATTGCTTATTATGCAAAATGTGCTTGATCTTGTTTTAAAAAATGGAGCACGCCTTGCGCTTCCAGGTGAATTTACAAAAAGAGCTTTTTTAAATGACAAAATTGATCTGCTTCAAGCAAATGCTATAGTTAACTTAATTAAAGCAAAAACGCAAAAGGCGCTTGATATAGCTTTTGGACAGTTATTAAAAAAAAATACAACCATCATTGAAGAGCTTAGAGAAAAAATCATTTTTTTAATGGCAGAAAATGAAGTGTTGATAGATCATCCTGAGGAAGATTTAAGTGATGTTGATTTAAATAAACGACTTTTAATACTAAATGAAATCACAAAATTAATACAAAAACTGCTTAAATTTTCTGAAAAAGGTAAGTACTTTTTTGAAGGAGTAAATGTTGCAATAATTGGTAAACCAAATGTAGGAAAATCAAGTTTATTAAATGAGTTAACTGGTCACAATAGAGCTATCGTTACAGACATTCCTGGCACAACAACTGATATTGTTTCTGAAACCTTAAATTTAAACGGCATTCCTATTAAAATTTTAGATACAGCTGGTATAAGAAAACATTCAAATAAGATTGAATATTTAGGTATTAAAAAATCGCATGAAGCTATAGACGAAGCTGATATTATAATTGCCGTATTTGATTCTAGCCGTATTTTAGATAAAAACGATGAAGACATTTTAAATATCATCAAAAATAAAAAAAACGTACTTATTGTTTTAAATAAATCTGATTTAAAAAGAAAGCTTTTACTGCCTTTAAATATTGATCCAATAGAAATTTCATGTACAAAGAAAACAGGTATTAATACACTTAAATCTCGTTTATATAATATGTTAATTGAAGATTATAACGAAAGCGAAGTCGTTTCATTAAATACAAGTCAAATAATTGCATTAAAATCTGCTCTAAAACATGCAAAAAAGATTAAAAAAGCTTATATAGATTCTTTAGATCCAGCATTAATAAGCATTGATTTGCAACAATTAGCAGATTATATTGAACAGATAATTGGCAAAATTGAAAATGAGGATATACTTGATAATGTCTTTAAAAATTTTTGTGTGGGAAAATAAAAATGTTTCACGTGAAACATCACCAGAGGTAAAAAAATGTATATTTATCCTAAAAAGTACGATTGCATAGTAATAGGTGGCGGTCATGCTGGCTGTGAAGCAGCATTAATATGTGCAAGGCTAAAATTAAACACTTTACTTATAACTATATCTGTTGACACAATAGGAGCCATGAGCTGCAATCCAGCTATAGGGGGGCTAGCAAAAGGTCATTTAGTCAAAGAGGTAGATATCTTTGGCGGTGAAATGGCAAGAAACATAGATGAAACTGGATTACAATTTAAAATATTAAACAAAAGCAAGGGTCCAGCCGTTTGGTCATCAAGAGCTCAAGCAGATATGCCTGCTTATCGATTAAGAATGAAACATACACTTGAACATCAAGATTATCTTGATGTAAAGCAAGCAAATGTTGAAGAAATAGTAATAGAAGATGGAAAAATCAAAGGTGTTATAACTCATATTGGTAATGAGTTTTTATGCGATGCTCTCATTATTGCAACTGGCACATTTTTAAAAGGCAAAATATTTATAGGTTTAAACGAGTTCCATGCAGGCAGAGCATGGGAACCACCAGCCGATAAACTATCAGAAAGTCTTGCAAAAGCAGGACTTGTTATTGGAAGACTAAAAACAGGCACAACACCAAGATTAGATGGCAGAACAATAGATTTTGATGCTTTAGAGCCTCAAATGGGAGATGATGAGCCTATACCGTTCTCATTTAAAACCAAAAACTTCAACCCTCCAAATTATCCATGTTACCTTACATACACAAACACAAAAACGCATGAAGTTATTAGAGAAAATCTGGACAAATCTCCACTTTACAGTGGTATGATACATGGTATTGGCACAAGGTATTGTCCATCAATTGAAGACAAAGTAGTAAAGTTTCCCGACAGAGAAAGGCATCAGATTTTTTTAGAACCTCAAGATGCAAATTCAAATGAAATATACGCTGATGGTCTAAACACATCGCTTGATTATGAAGTTCAGGTAAAGTATCTAAGAACAATAAAAGGTTTGGAAAAAGTAGAAATTATAAGGCCAGGCTACGCAATAGAGTACGATTTTGTAAACCCTATCCAATTAAAACATACATTAGAAACAAAAAAAATAAGGGGCTTATTTTTGGCAGGACAAATAAATGGAACCAGCGGCTATGAAGAAGCAGCAGCTCAGGGTATGGTAGCTGGAATTAATGCAGCAATGTATTTATTAGAAAAACCTCCATTTATATTGGCAAGAGACGAAGCCTATACGGGCGTTATGATAGACGATCTTGTCACAAAAGGGGTTAAAGAACCTTATCGAATATTTACATCAAGAGCCGAATACAGGTTGTTACTAAGAGAAGACAACACGCATTTGCGATTGGCGGAAAAATCATATGAATATGGTTTAATTGACAAAGTTCATTATGAAGAAATCCAAGAACACATAAAAAAAGTAAATGAAGCAATAAATATTCTTAAAACAACTTACGCTATGCCGAGTATTGATTTTAACAAAAGACTTGAGTCAATTAACACAAAACCCATCAAAACAAAAGTCAGTTTATCAAAAATCCTTGCAAGACCAGAAATTAACTATAGTTTATTACAAACTATAGTGCCTGATTTACCATTACTTAATAAAATTCAGATGCAACAAACTGAAATAGAAATAAAATACGAAGGTTATATTAATTTACAAAAACAACAAATAGAAAAATTTAAAAAATTAGAAAGTATAGTTATTCCAGAAGATTTTGATTACGACAAAGTAGCCGGTTTATCGGCAGAAATAAGAACAAGATTAAAAGAGATTATGCCAAAAACATTAGGTCAAGCAATGAGAATACCCGGCATGACACCAGTTGCTATACAAATCATAAGTATATTCATACACAAAAAACATGTACAATCGAAACCAGCTTGAAATATTATTGGAAAAAATAAATATTAAGGACTATGAAAAATTAAAGAAATTAGAAATTTACATAGAAAATCTAACTAAGTGGAATAAAGTAATAAACCTAACGTCTAAAAATTTTGAGGCTATAAAACATATTCAAGACAGCTTAATGTTTTTTGAAGTTATTAAAAATCCAAGCGGTAATTTAATAGATATCGGCTCAGGAAATGGTTTCCCGGCAATAATAATAGCGATTTTAAGTAATAAGCTAAATGTTACTATGGTCGAGCAAAATATAAAAAAAAGTGCATTTTTAAGAGACACAATATACAAGCTCCAAATTGACGCAAAAGTGCTCAATACAAATATTTTGGAAGTTCCAACTGAAACAAAATTTAGCTTTGTTACTCTTAGAGGATTAAAATGCAATTGTAAAATGCAAACAAAAATACACAGTCTCTTACTAACTAATAAAGGAAAACTAGTCATATGGACTTATCCAGCACCACATTTAAAATACTTCAAACTATTACATTCGTTTTCAAAAAACAATAAACATATTCATGTATATATCAAAGAACAGGCGGAGCAACAACCCATATAGTTTCTACATCAACATCCCCTACATTTTTATAGTAATGAGGTAAAAGCGAAGAAAAATAAAAACTATCACCAGCTTCAAGAACTGCACTTTGACCGCCAACTCTCAATTCAAGTTTACCTTTTAATATATAACCAAATTCTTCACCGTTATGTCTATGTTCACCTTGGGAATCACAACCTACAGGCACTATTTTATACAAAGGCTCCATCATCTTATTCGAAATTTTAGAAACAAGCAATTCTGCTTTAATATGACTTCCAGGATAAATAATCTGTGTGCGCTCATTTTTAGTTAAGAATATTTTATCCTGTTGTTTTTCATCACTGAGTAAGTCTTTTACTTCAATATCTAAACTTTCGGCTAATTTTTTTAAAATACTAATAGAAGGCATAGCCTTACCGGTTTCTATTTGTGATATATACGCATCTGTACAACCCACTTTTTCTGCTAAAGCTTTGAGGGTTAAGCCTTTCTTTTTTCTTTGAGCTTTTATTTTTTCTGACATTTCCATCTTTACCAATACCTCCTAAACTAAATAGCAAGAAGCATTATACTACTTCTTGCTATTTTAATCAAGCAAAATCTAATTAATTATGTGGTTAAATCAAATTGAGCCTTAATAGCCTCATACATACCATACCACGCAGCCAAAGCTGTAATGATTCCTTCATAACCAGCAAAGGTAGTTATTGCTTTGCTTCCTGTATAGTGGCCAATATCAAGCAATATGAACAAAATAAGCAATAAAACAAAAATCGTTATAACGGTAGTGTGTTTAGTATTAAATACAAGCACAGTCATAATTACTGTAAAGATAGTCCATGCGATAAGTGTTACACCTAATGCTGCCCCAAAAGCTTCATCAGGAATCCAATGCCAAATTGGTCCCATATAAATTAAAAAAGCAAGTGCAATCCAGAATGCTCCATATGCACTAAAAGCTGTCATACCAAATGTGTTACCCGTCTTAAACTCAAAAAAACCAGCTATTAACTGTGTCAAACCACCATAGAACAAACCTAAAGGAAGCACAGCAAACAACGCTGCTGGAACCAAACCAGCATTAGCTAAATTTAGAACAAACGTAGTTAAAGCAAACGCTCCCAACCCTACTGCACCCGGGTTAGACATTTTCCCATCAGCCATATAGAACCTCCCAAGTAAAATTTATTTAAATATAAAATATATTAAATTTATGTAAATGTCAAGTGAAAAAATTAATTAAATTTATATTCTAGAACGACCGCGTGTTAATATTAAGTATAAATCTAAATAATTAGTGGAACTACGAATTATTGAGCGCCTAAGAACATATGGATTATATTTTGTTGTATTTATAGATTGCCCAATTATATAAGCTCGTTTAAAACCACTTTTTTTTAAAACTTCAATAACATCTTGACTATAATTACCAAAAGGATATGCAAAATCTTCTACATTTGTAAATTGAGATAATATTTCTTTTGATCGAGTCACATTTTCTAAAATGTCATTTTTAGATAATTCAGAAAGTTTTAAGTGAAAATGAGAGTGAGAGCCAATTTCCATACCTAATTCAATTAATAGTTTAATATCATTTTCATCTAGCATTTGCATATTATCAAGTGTTTTACCTATATAGGCGCTTGATATAAAAAAAAGACCACTAAAGCCGTACTTTTTTAAAATTTTAGCAGCTTCTAAGTTGTTTTTATAACCATCATCAAATGTGATTAAAACACGCTTGTAGTTAAGGTAAAGCTTATTATCCAAAAAAGATGAAATATCGCTAGCTCTAATAGATGAATAGCCCAATTTTCTTAAAAACTTAATATGTTTTTCAAATGTTTCTTTTGAAATTGTAAACTTATCAAGACTTGTATGGTGATTTGTGTTATCTATGCTATGATACAATAAAATGACAAGACCCTTTTTTGGCAAACGAAAAAAATTATATCTAAGCAAAAAAATAACAATTACAAAACAAACCAAAATAAAAAAAAACACTAATTTAGCTCTTTTGCTTTAGCATATTTTACAAGCTGATAAAAACTGGATAAAAGTGCATATAAAATACCTTCATAACCATCAAGAAAAGCACCTTTAAATATAAATCTTTTTAAAAGCTCTAACTGAAAACGAATAATTGGATGCAAATGCTGGTTTTTTTTTAAATTTAAAGTAGCAGAAATTGAAGTATATTTATTTAGTTTTTCAATGTAGTGACTTAAATCTTTATAGCTATAGTGTAAAATCTTGCCTTTTAAATATGAAGCATTTTTTGATATAACCTTTTCGTGAACTATACAATTACTAAACATTAGACCTTTTCTGAATAACCTTAAATGCCAATTTTGGGCACCTCCAAACCTGAGAGCTTTATTTAAAAATACAAGCTGAATTTTTATATAGTAACTATCAAATTTTGAATTTTTTATAGCATTTAATATTTCTGTTTTTAAAGATGGACTAACAACTTCATCTGCATCAATACTCAATATCCAATCGGTTGAAAGTTTTTCAATAGCAAAATTCTTTTGCTCACCATAACTTATAAATTTATTTAAATATATTTTATCAGTATACTTTTTTGCAATCTCAACCGTTTCATCAGTGCTGTATGAATCAACGATCACAATTTCATCACAAAAATCTACACTTTTTAACGTACGCTCAAGGTTTTCTTTTTCATTATAGGTAATAATAGCGCATCCAATGCTCATTACTCACCCAAAAGTCGCTTTCGAGCCTCTTGGCTCATCATAGAAGGATTCCAGGGTGGATCCCAGACAACATCTACAAACACATCTTTTGCGCCAAGTTCCATTATTTTTTCTCTTATATCTTCAGTAATCGGAATATGAAGCGGACATCCAGGCACAGTAAGTGTTATTGTAACAAAAACTACATTATCATCATCTACCACAATGTTGTATAAAAAACCCAAAGAAACAATATCCAGGCCAAGTTCAGGGTCGTAAACATTTTCAAGTGCTTTAACAATCTCCTTTGTCGAAAGTTTCATTTGTTCTCCTTTTTTAAAAGTTTGAAAGGAACAACATTCCGCTTATTTTTCTTTGTTTTTATTTTTTTGATATTAAACTTATCGAATATTTCGCTTTCATTTTTTAAAAATTTTATTGTAACTATATGCTCTGGACTCATTATAATAAGTTTTCCATCATACATTGAATCTTTAGCATCAAGTGGCTTTATAATAATTTTTCCATCAACTTCTTGATAAGTATTGACATTTTCCAACTTTATACCAAAATAGCTTTGCTCATCTAAAAAAGATAGCAAATCTTCACTGTCAAAATTTTCAACAGTGCCTATATAGCTTTCACCGTTAATTAGATCAACTTTAACCCAGACATCTTTCATTTTTTTACTCCATAATTGGTATTTTTTTGTGAAAGTCATGTTGCTGTTCAAAAGCATACGCAA
Source organism: Desulfurella multipotens (assembly GCF_900101285.1). Taxonomy (NCBI): domain Bacteria; kingdom Pseudomonadati; phylum Campylobacterota; class Desulfurellia; order Desulfurellales; family Desulfurellaceae; genus Desulfurella; species Desulfurella multipotens. Next base: position 38,754 of record NZ_FMYU01000007.1, on the reverse strand, counting down.
CTTTTAATAATATATCCTCTCTAAAAGCATTTGACAAGATCTGCAAACCAAGTGGCAAATGATTTTTGCTAAAACCACAAGGTACGCTAATTGCTGGAAGACCAGCTAAATTTGCAGGAATTGTAAATGTATCGGATAAATACATATCAAGTGGTTTTGTAACTTCTCCAATTTTAAATGCATCAGTTGGTGTTGTAGGTAAAATAATTGCATCTACTTTAGAAAACGCTTTATCAAAATCCATCTTTATGAGGTTTCTTAAGCGCAGCGATCGAATATAATAAGCATCATAGTAGCCACTTGATAACACATACGTGCCAAGCATTATCCTGCGCTTAACTTCTGCACCAAAACCTTCGGTTCTGGTATTAACATACATTTCCTCAAGAGTTTGGCCATTTGCTCTATAGCCATATTTTACACCATCAAAGCGAGCTAAATTGCTCGAAGCTTCAGCACATGCTAAAATGTAATAATCTGAAATTGAGTATTTTATATGAGGCAAATCCACATTTTCTATTTGTGCACCAAGTTTTTTGTATGTATCAATAGCATTTTCTATGCTTTGTGCAATATCTTCTGATACAGATTTTAGTGCCGCTTCATAAACGCCAATTTTGATGCCTTTTAAATCCTGGCTTAAAAACTCAGTGTAATTTGGCACATCTACATTAATAGAGGTTGAATCTTTAGGGTCAAAACCAGAAATTATACCTAAAAGTAAACACGCATCTTTAACATCTCGTGTAATTGGTCCAATCTGATCTAAACTAGAAGCAAAAGCTACAAGGCCATACCTTGATACACGGCCGTATGTAGGCTTTAAACCAACAACACCACAAAAACTTGCAGGTTGTCTAATAGAACCACCCGTATCTGAACCCAATGAAGCTATAGCAAGCCCTGATGCCACGCTAGCAGCTGAGCCACCACTTGAGCCACCACTTACACGCTGTTTGTCCCAGGGGTTTCTAACTGGACCAAAGTATGATGTTTCACACGATGAACCCATCGCAAATTCATCCATATTTGTTTTGCCGATAAAATTTGCACCAGCTAATTTTAATTTTTCAATAACTGTGGCATCGTAAATACTTTCAAAATTTGACAGCATTTTCGAAGCACATGTGGTTTTTGTACCTTTAAGCATAATATTATCTTTTACCGCAATAGGCAGTCCTTTTAATAAAGAGCCTTTTTCCTCAAAAGTATCAATAATACTTATATATGCATTGATATTTTTATTATGTGATTTAATATAGATTAATAGTTCTTCAAATACTTCTTTTGCCGTTATTTCTTTTTTTTCGATAAGATCAAGCAACTCGTGCAATGGCTTTTCAATCATTTTTTGCTCCATTATATAACTTTTGGTACAACAAATTGTCTCTCAAAAACTTCAGGGGCATTTTTTAGAATTTCTCCTATTTCAAAAGTTTTTTTAACTTTATCTTCTCTAAAAAAATTTATACTTGAAAGAATATTAGATAATGGTTCAATGTTCGATAAATCAAGCTCATCAAGCTCTTTCATGTAATTTAAAATATCATTAAGTTGATCATTAAATTTTTCTAGTTCGCTTTCATCAAATTTTAATTTTGCAAGCTTTTCAAGTTTTTTCAACTCTTGTTTATCAATCATTATAACACCTCTAATATATTGCTCTTTTAAAATATAAACCACACGCAGGTGCTTTAAGTAAGGACAAAGGCAATTTACCACCATTAAAGCTTCGAATGATTTCATCTTTAGTAGTTTTTTCTTTTGCATAAGAAACCATAGTGCCTACTATTAACCTAACCATTCCACGCAAAAAGGCATTGGATCTGATAAAAATTGCTACAATAAATCCTTTTTGCTTTATCCTTATATATTTGACAAAACGATTTGTAGCTCTGCCAGTTGAAGTTTTTGAAAATACAGCAAAATCCTTCTTGCCTACAAACAAATCTTTTATTTCCTTAAGTCGTGAAATATTTAATTTTGGGACATGCCAAACATAATTTTTTAAAAATGGCATACACACATCCGCAGTATTGATAATATACACATAATCTCTGAAAATACAACTATAACGAGAATGAAAATTATCATCGACTAAATACGCTTTTAAAACACGAATATCTGCTGGCAATAATGCATTTAAAGCTCGTTTTAGTACTTCTAAATCAAATAATTTTAAAGCTTCAAAATCTACTACCTGAGATAATGCATGAACACCCCTATCTGTTCTACCCGCATAGTTTATATGAATATTAGCACAAAAAAGTTTATTTAGTATATCTTCAAGGCTTTGTTGAATAGTAGGCTTGTCACTTTGCCTTTGCATCCCAAAATAATTCGTGCCATCGTATGAAACCTTCAGTTTATAGCGAATATATTAACCCCCTACCATAATTTTTGGTATTCGAAGAGTGGGCTCACCATCTGTCACTGGTACGCCTTGGGAATTTTTGCCGCATGTCCCTACTTCTGTTCCAAAATCATCGCCAACCATATCAATTTCCTGCAAAATCTTTGGGCCATTGCCAATAAGCGTAGCTCCTCTAACCATATGCTTGATTTTACCTTTTTCTATCAAGTAACCTTCTGATACTTCAAAAACAAAATCTCCGGTTACTGGGTTAACTTGCCCACCACCCATCTTTTTTACAAGCAATCCGTAATCTACACTGTTTATAATTGTTTCTTTATTGTCGTTTCCTGGCAGAATGTATGTGTTTGACATACGTGGTATTGGCACGTAAGCATAAGATTGCCTTCTTGCGCTTCCATTTGAAAGCCTATTATTAGCCTTTGCATACATTTTATCAAACATATAGTCATTTAAAATGCCATTTTTTATAAGCATTTTTCTCATACCGCGTGTACCTTCATCATCATAAACAAACGAACCTCTGGCTTTTTCAACACATGCATCATCAACTACATTGATCTTTTCATTTGCAACTTTTGTGCCTAACTTAGATTTATAAACACTCATTGATTCAAATACAAGATCAGCTTCTAAACCATGGCCAACCGCTTCGTGTATCATTGTACCACCTGCACTTGAATCTAGCACAACACTCATAACCTGTGGTTCAAGTCGGGGGCTTTTAAGTAATTCTTCCACTTTTTCTACCATTTCTTGCGTTAAGCTTTCAAAATTAATACCTTCTAAAAACTCAAAACCACCCATAGCAGAAAGAGGTTTCCTGACCGTTTGCAATATATCATCAAGCTTTGCAACGAGTTCAATGTATAAAAGTGTATAAGTACGCTTTTCTTGCAAGAGATCTCCTTCTTCATTTAAAATAGAAATCTGTTTTAGTTTATCTGAATAAGTAACGCTTGCTTGAACAATGTAAGGGCTTTTATAGGCTGTCTTGTTTACTGAGTCAATTATGTTTTTTATTAAATCAAGATCTACAGGATACCCTTTATAAGAATAAATGCTCATCTGTGGCATTTCTATTATATTAATGCCTTCTTTAGGGTTTGCAGTATCGCATATAAACTTTGTTTTTTCGTAAACACTTTTTTCTGAAATATCATTGGTTGATGCAAACAGTACAGAAAAGCCTTTCACACCTCTTATGCCTACACCTTTGTCTGTACTAAAATTAACGTTTTCTATTTGTTTGTTTTTAGATTCTATAGTGCGTGTAAATGACTCTTCTAAATAAATATCAAAAAAATCAAAATCAGAACCTTTAAACAATCTAAAGGAGTCTTCGTACATTTATCTACCCAACCTTTTTTCTACTTCAAGTACTTTAAGTGTAGTTGACATTATACTATCTGGATTCAAACTCATTGAATCAATGCCTTCTTCTACTAAAAATTCGGCAAAATCAGGAAAATCACTTGGGGCTTGACCACATATACCTACACTTTTGTTATATTTATGGGCAGTTTTTATAAGCATTGAAATCATTCGCTTTACTGCAATATGTCTTTCATCAAAAAGATGAGCAATTAGGCCCGAATCCCTATCAATTCCTAATGTAAGCTGAGTTAAATCGTTTGAGCCAATTGAAAAACCATCAAAAATTTGCGCATACTCATCGGCACAAATAACATTACTTGGAATTTCAGCCATAACGTATATTTCAAGTCCATTTTCGCCTTGAACTAAACCATTTTTTTTCATTTCTTCAATAACCTTTTTACCTTCTTCTGGCGTCCTGCAAAATGGTATCATAAGCTGGATATTCGTAAGTCCAAACTCATCGCGAGCTTTTTTCATAGCAAGGCACTCAAGTGCAAAACCTTCTTTATAATTGTCCGAATAATATCTTGAAGCGCCTCTCCAGCCAATCATTGGATTTTCTTCTTCAGGCTCGAATTCAGAGCCGCCAATTAAATTAGCATATTCATTTGTTTTAAAATCACTCATCCTAACAAGTATAGGTTTTGGATAAACACTTGCAGCCAAAAGTGCAACACCTTGCGCCAATTTGTCAACAAAGTAGTCGGGTTTAAAGCTATAGCCTTGCGTTAGCTCTTCAATGGTTTTCTTTGCTTGTTCATCTTTTAACTTATCAAAATGTATTAAGGCAAGGGGATGAACCTGTATAAATGAGCTTATGATAAATTCCATCCTTGCAAGACCAATGCCATCGTTTGGTATATTTGCAGATGATAGGGCCAAAGCTGGATTTCCCAAATTAAGCTTAATCTGCGTTTTTGGCCTTTGTAGTGATGATAAGTCAAGTGTTTCTACTTCAAACTCAAGCTTTCCTTTGTAAACATAACCTTCATCACCTTCTGCGCATGAAACTGTAATATAATCGCCCGTTTTAATAGTGCTTGTTGCATTTGCACAACCAACAATAGCAGGTACGCCTAACTCTCTAGAAATAATTGCAGCATGGCATGTCCTGCCACCACGGTTTGTTACAATTGCTTTAGCTTTTTTCATTATTGGTTCCCAATCTGGATCTGTCATATCCGTTACAAGCACTTCTCCTTCTTTAAACTCAGATATTTTGCTTGCATCTAATAGTACGCGAGCTACACCACTTGCAATTTTATTTCCAACTGCTACGCCTTTTGTTATAATTTCGCCTTTTTCTTTAAGTTTGTAAGTTTCCATAATGCTTAAATTTTTCTGTGAGTGTACCGTTTCCGGTCGTGCCTGAACAATAAATAATTCATTAAGTTCGCCATCTTTTGCCCACTCTATATCCATAGGTGAATAAACACCACGTTTATTTGTATAGTGATTTTCAATTTTGATAGCCCATGAAGCTAATTTTAGAATATCATCATCACTTAAAGAGTATGATAATCTTTCTTGGCTTGTGGTTTCTATCTCTTTTATGCCACCATTTTCGTCATATACAGCTTTTAATAGTTTTGAACCTAAATTCTTTTTAATAATTGACTTGTAACCTTTTTCAAATGTTGGTTTAAAAACCATAAATTCATCAGGATTAACTTTACCTCCTACAATCAATTCTCCAAGACCGTAGCTTGCATTTATAATAACTACTTTATCAAAACCACTTTCTGTATCAATACTAAACATAACACCGCTTGCGGCTTTATCTGAGCGAACCATTTTTTGGACAGTAACGGATAAAGCTATATCAAAATGGTTAAAACCTTTATCGTGCCTATAAGATGTAGCTCTATCTGTAAAAATAGATGCATAGCATTTTTTGACATACTTTACAACATCGTCTAAGCCTTTTACATTAAGGTATGTATCTTGCTGGCCTGCAAATGAGGCATCTGGCAAGTCTTCTGCTGTTGCAGATGACCTTACTGCAACATCTGTATTTTGAGTAGAATACATACTCGATAATTTTATGTAAGCTTCTTTTATTTCTTTTAATAAATCATCAGGTAGCGGGGCTTGTTCTATCATTTGCCTAACTAAAGCACATTTTGAGCGTAAATCATTAATATCATGCGTATTTAAATTTTCCAGAGTTGATTGTATTTTATCTTTAATCTTAGAGCTTTCCAAAAGATACCAATATGATTGGGCAGTTAAAGCAAAACCATAAGGCACATTTACGCCTTCGCTTTTTAATTCTCTAATCATTTCACCCAAAGATGCGTTTTTGCCGCCAACCAAACCAACATCACTCATTGATACTTCATCTAGCCACTTTATAAATTTCATTGTGTACCCTCCTTTTCTATTTATTTTTATAATAACAAAAAAAATTTCAAAATTCAAATGTATATAACAAAAATTGACTTTAATTTTACTGTGTCTTGTGATAATTTAAAAAATAAATAAAGGAGGTATGTTATGGTAAAAAAATTTCTTCTTACAAGTACACTTTTGCTAGCTTTTTGTGTAAATGCATTTGCACAACCACCGCATAAACCACCAAAGATCCACCATCCAAATAACCACGCAATTTATCATCACAAAGCTTATAACCACAAGTTTTATCGACATGAAAACCACAGACTGGTACACAGAAGGGCAAACTACAATGCAGCAACACCGGCTCGCCCTGCAATACATACACCCGCTGGAACAATACCTGCACAAAGAGCAATACCAAGTCCTGCTGCTCACAAAGGATACTAAGATTTAGGCTCAGCTTGAGCCTAAATCTCTTTTAAATCTTTGTAAATCTTGAGTTAAACCCACACAAATTAAAATAGTAGATGAGCTTATTATGTCATCACCACTTGGATTAAATTTCAATTTTTTTTCTATTTTTTGCTCATTTTTATTAAAAAATTCTTTTACTAAAGCTATAATCATTAAATTATAAAATGATCTTATATTTGTTTGTTTTATCATTTTCCCATCGTAGGGGCTGTTTTTTGGTATCCTAATTTCGTCAATCTCTATGGCTTCTTTTGCACCTGCAATACTAAATAACGCATCAGCAGCGTTAGGTGCTAAAATCATTCTTGCAACTCTGGTAGCAGATGTATGATATGGCGAAATAGTTGTTGCCCCAAGTCTTTTAAATCTCTTAATGGCTTCTTCTTCGTTTTCTCTAGCATTTACCCTTGCTATGGAAAAAATTTCCTTGTTTAGTTCTTTTGCAGAAATAAGAATATATAGATTTTCAGCATCAGAATTTGTTAAAATAGCAAGGCCTTTGGCACGCATAATTCCTGCTTGCAAAAGCACCTTTTCGTCTGCAGCATCTGCATTTATTGTTAAATAACCTTCCTTTATGGCTTCATTTGCTTTATCCCTATCCTTTTCTATTATAACAAAACTTAAATTGTTTGATCTAAGCTGCTGTGCAACTAGACTTGTAATTTTGCCAAAACCACAAATGATATAGTGATTAACAAGTTCGTCTATCTTTTTTTGCACAAGTGCCTCCTTATCTAATTTTGACTCTATAATTCTGCGTGTAAAAGCAGAAGTTATAATACTTGTAAGCATTGCAATACTAACAATACCAAATATCATCAAAAACGAGGCTATTATTTTACCCGTTTGCGTAATTGGTACTATATCACCATAGCCTACAGTTGTAGCTGTAACAATAGACCACCAAAAGGCATTAAATAAAGATCGAAAAGCAGGATTATAAGGACTTTCTGCCATGTAAATACTGATTGATGAAACAAACAAAAAAAATGCAAAAATTGCAAAAAACCAGGTCAACTCATAAAAACTGCTCTTTATCACATTCAAAAGTTCCATTATTTTTTTGCTAAATCTACCAAATTGCAAAAGCCTTGCCAGTACAACAAGCAAAGTATAAGGGTATGGCAAAACATAAAAAGGTATCATAGCAACAATATTAGCTAAAAAAAGTGTATTTAAAGCCTGATTTAGAAAAGCTTTAAAAGAATATTCTTTCTTTTTTATTAAAACTGCAAAAAAAGTAGTATAATTTATAATAAATTCTAAAGCGATAACCGAAATAGTAAATATCTCAATTGTAGTAAAAAATGGTTTTATTATGTTATATCCCAGGATCTTTGCACCTTTATATACCATTATAGATACAATAGATACAAACAATACTAATCTCATAAACAAACTGAAAATGTATGACGAAATTTTATTTATATAAAGTATATCTCTAACTTTTATCAAAAAATCAACGACTTTCATAAATACTTTACATTATACAGGCGTTTTTTTAGATTTCAATGCAATTGCTTGAAATCTAAAAAGAAAGCTGTTAAATTACTATCTATGATAGAAAAAGAAAATTTTAAAAAAATTGTATATCAAAAATTACAAAGTTTAAAAGAAGGAGAGTATTTAGATATTAGAAGTTACAAAAGAAACCGTAGTATTTTAATTGTAAAACTAAAAAATTCTTATAGATTCATTGAAAATGGTTTCAGGAATATGGATGTATATTTAAATAATCTCGATGATGTAAAATCTGCACTAAAAACAACAGAACGGGTTGAGTTTCCAAGAAGCCATATGGTACGCATATATAAAATGGACAATTTTGACGAAACAAAAATAAACTTACAAAGAAAAAAACTTTAAGGAGAAAATTTTATGAAAATTATTGATTTAAATTTTCAAAATACACAAAATATTATTGCAAGTTTTTTAATAGACGCCAAAGAGCCTATTCTTATTGAAACAGGCCCTGAATCTACATTCGAACATCTAACTTACAAATTAAAAGAACTTGGCTTAAGTATAAATGACATAAAACATGTATTTGTAACACATATTCACCTAGATCATTCAGGCGCTGCTTGGTGCTTTGCTAAAGCAAACGCAAAAATTTATGTCCATCCAGCTGGTGCAAAACATTTAATTGATCCATCCCGTCTTCTAGCTTCAGCACAAATTGTTTACAAAGATAAATTAAAAACACTTTTTGGCAATATTATGCCAATTGATAAAGATAAAGTAGTTGTTTTAGATGATCAAAAAGAAATTAATATATCTGGTCAAAAAATTTTGCCTATATTTACACCAGGCCACGCTAAACACCATGCATGTTTTTTTGTAAATGATCATATGTTTGTGGGTGATGCAGGTGGTATTCGAATTTTAGATGGACCCACAATGCCACCTATGCCACCACCGGATATCAATCTAAAAGAGTGGGTATTGTCAATTGAAAAATTAAAAAAATATACACCTCAGTTTATTTGCCCTACACATTTTGGTTGCTTTAAGGATGATACTCACTTTGATACACTTATTTCTCAGATTAAAAAATACGAAAATTTTATACAAAGCAACCAAAACTATAAAGAATTTCTCTTATTTATTGATTCTTTTTTTTCTAAACAAAGCGTAAGAGAACTATATAAGCTTGCAAACCCAGATGATATGAATTTCGAAGGCCTATTGAGGTATTTTAAAAATTTTATAAACCAGAGTTAGTACTATTGTCAGTACTATTTTCAGGATTATTGTCTATTGTATGTTGCTTTGTTGTAGAGCTAAAATTATCTATAGAAATTAACATTTTATCGATATCGTTTTTTAATTTATTGGATTTGGCAAGGATTAAAGCTTGTTGGAGTTCAACTTTGGCAAAGTTATATTTACCATCTTTTGCATATGCACCAGCAAGACACATATACGAAACAGGATTATCCGAATGCAACACTACAGCTAATTTGCCTAGCTCAATTGCTTGAGAAATGCGGCCTTCTTTTAATTGTTTTATACACTGCGCTATTGTATTTGCATAAGAAAAAGCAGGTATACATAAAAATAATAAAACTAAAAACAACCTTTTTGCCATAGCGCCTTAAAATTTATCTTTAAAAAACATTTTTTCGAATTAAAAATTCTAACCTTATATATTAGTTATACTAATCTTTTTTTCTTTTTTTGTCAATTATTATATAGCCAATTATAATTATCCATACAATAACAAGCAGTCCTGTAAACAATGGAAGTTGTCTTGCTATTTTTTTATACATTAGTGCTTGTTTTTGCGCTTGAAGCTGTAAATTCAAATTAGTAACAAGTGATTGATAATAAAGATTTGCCGTATAATTCAAAACAAAATTTTTAAAATTAGCAAAATACTCATCAAACTCATTCTGGTTTTGTAAAAGGTAAATAAATGCTTTGGAAGCTTGCTTGTAGCGTGTAGTGGAATCGCTTGATTTATCCATAAAACTTAAATATTTTATAAACATTAGAGTTTCATCTACTTTATTTGGAGGGTTAATATCAAAATCTAACTTTGATATTTCTTGTGGAAAATTGTATGCCAAAAACGCACAAATATAATCATCCGTCTGATTTTGTTCATAAATGTTAAGTGTTTGAACAGCTGCAGCTAGATAGCGCTTTATGTTTTTCTTATATGAAGCATATCCTATGTCACCAAGCCATTGTATAAATTTATTCAAATAGTTACCTTTTGGTATATTAAGGTTTTCTGTAGAATTTATCTTTTCGATTGCCAGATTAAATTCTTCGTTATCTATAGGCAGCCCTTCAACGCTTAAAAGCGTACCATTTAATACAGAATCGCTCATTTTCCACGATAATTTCATATGAAGATAATTAGCGCTACATACGTTTTGACTGCATTGTATTTGCCACGATGAAGCCTGTACTGAATCCGGCTTCAAAAAAGTGGCAAAAAACAATAAAAAAAATATGAAATTAACAAAAATTTTCAACAATTAAACCTTCAAGCAAACTGCCATTTGTTGTGTAAACGCAGTCTTTACCAAAAACTTCCATTATGGACAATACTACTTGTGCTCCAACCACAATTACATCTTCTCTACCCTCTTCCAAAACAGGGTAGTGTTTTAAGCGTGATTTTTTATCCATTAAAATCATTTCGTTTAATAATTTTTCAATGCTTTTTTGCGTTAATTTGTAGTTTTCACATTTTTCATAATCGTATGTTTTAAGGTTTAAATCCATAGCAGCAAGACTTGTAACCGTTCCTGCATTACCTATAAGATATTCAAAATCAAAAGTTACTTTGTGTTTCAAAAGCTCGTCTTTAAAAGCCAAACCTGCATCAAACAGGTTTTTTTTAGAAGGTGGATCAGTTTTACAAAATTGCTCAAGCAATTTAACAACGCCTAATTTAACACTAAATGATTTAACAATTCGCTCATTTTCACAAAACATAAACTCACAGCTTCCACCGCCTAAATCAAAACCCACCCATCGTTTGTTTTTTAAGTAATCAAGCGCATATAAAATACCTTTTTGAGATAAGTATGCTTCTTTTAAACCATCAATTACTTCAATATTCAAATGCGTTTTATTCAAAAAGTCATCTTTGTTTTTTGCTTCTCTTATAGCGCTTGTTGCTACAGCTTTGTAGTCTGTACAATTGTAACTTTTCATTAAATTTTCATAATAGGATAATATATAAAGCGCTTTTTGTATATTTTCTTCTTGTAAATAGCCATTACTGCCTTTGCCCAATCGGGCAATCTTGCTCAAGCGCAAAACTAATTTGCACGTTCTTTCATCAGCAATAGCTAATCTTATTGTATTTGTACCTATATCAATTGCAGCTATCATGCATTCTTTAATGTTTCTATAATACTTCTTGCGGCATCTGCAAAAGCTTTTGCTACAACTGAGTCTGGAGCTGATATACTAACTGGACTTCCTTCGTCTCCGCCTTCTCTTATCTGTATGTCTATTGGTATCTCGCCTAAAAATGGTATTTTAGTCTTTTTAGCAAAAGCCTCTCCGCCACCGTGTGAGAAGATATCTGACCTATAGCCACATTTTGGGCACACAAAGTAGCTCATATTTTCGATTACACCGACAACTGGAACTTTCAGTTTAACAAAAAAATCATAAGCTTTTGCAGCATCATCCAAAGCAACATTTTGAGGTGTAGTTACAATTATACCGCCACTTACCTTTGCTTCTTGGGCAAGTGTAAGCTGGGCGTCACCTGTGCCAGGTGGTAAATCAACAATTAAAAAGTCTAACTCACCCCATGTAACATCGTTTAAAAACTGTTTTATTACCTGGTTTATTAATGGACCTCTCCAGATTACAGCTGCATCTTTTGGTATCATGCTACCAATTGATATTATCTTTATGCCATATTTTACAATGGGCAGGATTTTATCTTTATTTTTTGGATCAAGTGCAACAGGGATGCCGTCTATACCCATCATGCGCGGGATATTGGGTCCATAAATATCAGCATCAAGTAAACCTACCTTATATCCAAACTTAGATAAGCTAATTGCCAGATTAACGCTTACTGTGGATTTACCTACACCACCTTTGCCACTTGTGGTTGCAAGTATGTAGCGTATATTTTGCAGTTTTGGTGGTTCTTCATCGTGTTTTGGCAAATTGATAATTAAATTTACATCCTTTACGCCTTCAATTTTTTTTACAGCATTGGGTATGCTTTTTTGCAATAACTGTATTACATTTGGGTTGTCTTCTTTCATTAAAAGCTCAATGCTTACAACACCGTCTTCTGTGGTAATATTTCCAATTACACCTTCTTTTATGACACTGTTTGTTTTTCCCGGATAAAAAACCTTATTCAGCTCTTCTTTTATCTTATCTATCATGAAATTGCCTCCTTTTTTAAGTACCAAAAGACCAGCTTTTTAGATACTCAATCTGCTCTTGCGTTAGTGTATCGTACTTTATACCCATTGATTTAAGTTTTAGTGCAGCAATGCGGCTATCAATATCAGCTGGTATTTTATAGACTTTTTTATTTAAGATGCCTTTATTATCAACAATAAATTTTGCGCTTAAAGCTTGATTTGCAAAACTCATATCCATAACTGCACTTGGGTGGCCTTCTGCTGCAGATAAATTTACAAGCCTGCCTTGTGCCAATACATAAATTTTTGTATTTTTCAATGTATACTCACACACATAGTCTCTTATGTAGCGCTTTTCTATTGCAGCTTCTTCTAAGCTTTTTACATCAAGCTCTACATCAAAATGGCCCGAGTTTGCAACAATGGCACCTTGTTTCATTACTTCAAAGTGCTCAAGCCTTATCACATTAATATCACCAGTTACTGTGCAAAAAAAATCTCCTATCTTTGCGGCTTCAATCATAGGCATAACTCTAAAGCCATCCATTACAGCTTCAAGCGCTTTTATTGGGTCAACCTCGCACACAATAACATTTGCACCCATACCACGAGCACGCTCAGCCAAGCCTTTTCCACACCAACCATATCCTGCTACCACAAACACGCTGCCTGCTATCATTCTATTTGTGGCTCTAATAATGCCGTCAATTGTAGATTGGCCTGTACCATAGCGGTTATCAAATAAATGCTTTGTGTCAGCATCATTTACTGCAATAACAGGAAACAGCAATACGCCATCACGCTCCATACTCTTTAAGCGAATGACGCCGGTTGTGGTCTCTTCAGTTGAGCCCAAAATATTTGCAGCTAAATCTTTGCGTGTAGAATGAATAGTTGAAACCAAATCTGCCCCATCATCCATTGTTATATTGGGTTTGTGATCCAAAACAGCATTGATATGAGAATAATAGGTTTTGTTGTCTTCACCTTTTATGGCAAAAGTTGGTATATTGTGATGCACCACAAGGCTTGCTGCCACATCATCTTGCGTAGAAAGCGGATTTGAGGCACACAATGCAACATTTGCGCCCCCTTCTTTTAGTGCAATCATAAGGTTTGCTGTTTCTGTTGTAACATGCAAACATGCGCCTATTGTCAAGCCTTCAAATGGCTTTGTTTTGGAAAACTCTTCTTGTATCAAACTAAGCACAGGCATTGATTGGCGTGCCCACTCTATGCGCTGTTTGCCTTTGTCGGCTAATGATAAATCTTTAACATCAAACATTATTGCCTCACAAATATTTTTTAAATTTTTCAACCAAGTCTGTTTTTTCCCAGCTAAATTCCTTTTCTTTTCTTCCAAAATGACCGTAGCTTGCAGTTTTTTTGTATATTGGTCGCAATAAATCTAGTGTATCAATAATTCCCTTTGGAGTCAAATCAAGGTTTTCTAAAATTGCTTTTTGAATTAAAGATTCTGGTAGTTTACTTGTACCGTATGTTTGCACCATTACGCTAACTGGCTCTTCCACGCCAATTGCGTATGCAAGCTGTACAAGACATTTTTGAGCTATATTGCTTGCAACTATATTTTTGGCAATATAGCGTGCCATGTATGATGCGCTTCTGTCAACTTTTGTTGGGTCCTTGCCGCTAAAAGCACCACCTCCATGGGGTGCTGCGCCACCGTATGTATCAACAATAATTTTTCTTCCGGTTAAGCCTGTGTCACCCTGTGGGCCACCTATAACAAACCTTCCTGTGGGATTTATATAAAAATTAATATCTTTATCCCATAAGTCTTTTGGTATAACATGTTCGATAACGCTTTCTACAATGTCTTTTCTAAATCGCTCAAGCTCTACATAAGGCTCATGCTGAGCAGAAACAACAACTGCTGTAACCTTTGTTGGCACGCCATCATCGTAGCGTACAGTAACTTGTGTTTTGCCATCTGGTCTTAAGTAAGGCAAAATACCTTGTTTTCTAACATCGGCTAATCTTTTTGATAATTTATGTGCCAAACTCAATGTTAATGGCATAAAATCCGCAGTTTCGTTGCATGCATAACCAAACATCATACCTTGGTCGCCTGCTCCTACCCTGCCACCCTTTTTTGTCACACCAATTGCAATATCGGGTGATTGCCTGTGAATTGATGTAATTACAGCGCATGATTTGTAATCCAAACCATAATCAGCATTAACGTATCCTATTTCTTTAATCGTATCGCGTACAACATCGGGTATTTCCACATAACTTTCTGTTGTAATCTCACCTGCACACAATACCAAACCCGTTGTTAAAAGCGTTTCGCAAGCTACTCTGCAGTTTTTATCCTTTTCAATAATAGCATCTAAGATTGCATCTGATATTTGGTCAGCTAATTTATCCGGATGTCCTTCTGTTACTGATTCTGAGGTAAAATAAAAAGAATTTTTCATACCCACTCCTTTTGTTTGGTGCCGAAGAGGGGACTCGAACCCCTATGGAATTGCTTCCACTAGACCCTGAATCTAGCGCGTATACCAATTTCGCCACTTCGGCATAAATTGTTGCAACAATTATATTGCAAATAAGCATTTAGTCAAGATATTGCTTTTTTTAAAAAAATCGCTTTTACTTTTAATTTTATGTTGACATTGTCAAAAAAAATCAATACATTATAGGCGAGGTTTTTATGTTTGAAGATCTGGAAGCAAAATTAGCAAATGCGTTAAAAAAAATCAAAGGTCAAGCGTTAATTACTGAGCAAGACGCGCTTGAAGTTCTTAAAAACATAAAGTTTGCGCTACTTGAAGCTGATGTAAACTACAAGGTAGTAAAAGATATTGAACAAGAACTAAAAGATAAACTTATAGGCAAACAAATCGAAAAAAATCTTACACCATTTCAAACCATAGTTGATATCATACATAAAGAATTAACTCAAATATTGGGCGATGAATCTTCCAATTTAATTATAAATTCCAAACCTTTTGTTGTTATGCTTGTTGGTATACAGGGAAGTGGCAAAACAACCACCTGTGCAAAGCTTGCAAGGCTCTTAAAAAGCAAAGGTAGGCAAGTTTTACTTGTTGCTTGCGATATTTACAGGCCGGCTGCGGTTAAACAATTACAAACGCTAGGTAAACAGCTTGATATACCCGTATTTTCAAAAGAAAACACAAAACCGCAAGACATCGCGCTTGAAAGTTTACAGTATGCAAAAGCAAACGGTCGCGATATAGTTATTGTAGATACAGCTGGAAGGCTTCAAGTTGACACGCAACTTATGCAAGAGTTAGTTGAAATGAAAGAAGCTATAAAGCCAAACGAAGTCTTGCTTGTAGTAGATAGCATGATAGGCCAGGAAGCCGTTAATATTGCTAAAAAATTTGACGAAAATGTAGGTATAAGTGGTCTTATATTCACTAAAATGGATGCAGACGCAAGGGGTGGTGCGCTTTTATCCATAAAACGCATTGTAGGAAAACCTATAAAATTTATTGGCGTTGGAGAAAAAATATCAGATTTAGAGCAATTTTACCCTGATCGCATAGCTTCTAGAATTCTTGGTATGGGTGATATCTTAACGCTTATTGAACAGGCGAAAAACCAGATTGACGAAAAAGAACAAAAACAACTACAAAAAAAGCTTAAAAAAAATCAATTTACACTGGATGATTTTTTAAACCAGCTTAAAAAAATTCAAAAAATGGGTTCAATTACAAGCATTATAAAAATGATACCCGGACTAAACAAAATTAAAATGGCAGATACAAATGAATTCGATATTGAGCTTAAAAGAATTACTGCAATTATACAATCAATGACAAAAAAAGAAAAAGAAAACTATAAAATTATAGATGCAAGCAGAAAAAGGCGCATAGCAAAAGGTAGCGGTACAGATGTTCAAAGCGTGAATAAATTACTTAAACAATTTGAAGAAATGAATAAAATGATGAAAGGGCTTGATAAAAACAAAGCTTTGCATATAATGAAAAATCTTGGTAGAATGTAAATGGAGGTAAAACAGTGGTAGTTGTTAGATTAACTCGACTCGGCCGAAAAAAACGAGCATTCTTTAGAATCGTAGCTATGGATTCTAGAAAAAAAAGAGATGGCAGTGCCTTGGATATTTTAGGGTATTACGACCCATTAAAGACTGAAGACAAAGTTAAACTTGATTTAGAAAAATATAATGCATGGATTCAAAAAGGTGCGATACCCACACCCGCAGTTGAAAATTTAGTAAAATCACTAAAGAGGTGACAAAATGAAAGAACTAATTTCATGCATCGCAAAACGCTTAGTTGACAACCCGGACAAGGTTGATGTAAAACAAATTGATGGTGAAAAAACCACAGTTATTGAGCTTAGAGTAGATCATTCAGATCTTGGCAAGGTAATTGGCAAACAAGGCAAAACAGCTAGAGCCATGAGAACGCTTCTTAATGCAGTTTCTACAAAAATGGGCAAAAAGGCGGTTTTAGAAATCTTAGAATAAAAAATGAGGATTTATCTGTTGAGTATTTACCCGAAGGTATTCGAGTCTATATTTGATGATGGGATTTTAAAAAAAGCCAAAAAAATGCATTTAGCAGAATTTGAGTTTGTCAATATAAGAGATTTTACAAACGATAAGCATAGAACTGTTGATGATTGTGTTTATGGTGGTGGGCCTGGTATGCTATTAAAACCAGAGCCCATCTATAAGGCACTTGATTATGTTAAATCAAAAGACAATGACGTATTTACAGTTGTACTAACACCTGAAGGAAAGCTATTTAACCAGCAAAAAGCAAAAGAATATAGCCAGAAAAAATCAATTGCTTTTATTTGTGGTAGATACGAAGGGTTTGATGAAAGGGTTAAATTACTTGCTGATGAAAAAATCTCTATAGGTCAATTTATAATTAGTAGGGGAGAGTTAGCTGCAAGCATAATGGTAGATGCAATTGTTAGACTTTTGCCTGGTGTGCTTGGCAATAAAGAGTCTTTAAAAGAAGAAAGTTTTGAAAGTGGCTTTTTAGAGTATCCTCAATACACAAGACCAGCTGAGTTTAGAGGTTTAAAAGTACCGGATGTGTTGCTTTCTGGAAATCACGCTATGATAGCAAAATGGCGCAAAGAAAATTCGCAAAAAATAACTACAAGAGAGGTTAGTGATGGATAAATTAAGACTATTTGAGCAAGAACAAATCAATCAAAAAGAAGTACCAAACTTAAGGCCAGGCGATACTGTAAATGTTCACATAAAAATAACAGAAGGTAAAAGAGAAAGGATCCAGGTTTTTAGCGGTATAGTTATATCAAGGAGAGGTTCTGGTATAAACAAAACTTTTACTGTTAGAAAAGAATCGTATGGCGTGGGCGTAGAAAAAATTTTTCCTTTGTATTCGCCTTCTATTGAAAAAATTGAAATAGTATCCCGTGGTGTGGTAAGAAGAGCTAAACTATATTACTTAAGAGAAAGAAGAGGTAAATCTGCAAGAATCAAAAAGAAAATTACTTAATTTGGTTTTTGGCCAAAATTGTGAACATAGAGCTGTCAGTTATTTGAAAGCGCAAGGGTATGTAGTACTTTTGCGCAATTTCAAATATAAAGGCGGAGAAATAGACATAATAGCAAAAAAAGGTAATGTTTTAATTTTTGTAGAGGTAAAAGGTAGGCGTAATCTATCTTTTGGAAGCGCAAAAGAAGCAGTTGATCAAAACAAACAAAAAAGAATAATAGAAGGCTCAAAATTATTTATGTTAAAAAACAACTTAAACGAAAACGATTATAATATAAGATTTGATGTTATTACAATAGAAAACAATAAAATAGAATGGCTACAGGATGCCTTTGCCTAAAGGACAGTATTTAATAAAAGACTTTATAGACATAACAATAGAAAAAAACATACCTGAATTAAACGAGCTTGAAATAATTTACAAAGATATTAAAAAAACTCTATCATACAATGAACTATTAAATTTAATTGACACAAAAGTTATTCTTGATATGCACTGTGTAGATGGATGGAGTGTAGCAAATAATGAATTTGAAGGGATAAGTATAAATACAATTGCCTATTTAGTAAATGCAGTAAATTTTAAGTATATCGCTTTGCAATCAAGTGGTGGTTATAAAAGCTTTGTATTTAATGATGATTCAATTATTAATAGTTTTATTTGTCTAAAAATAAATGGGAAACCTCTAAGCAAACCAAGAGGCTATCCTATGCGATTTGTGGCACCTAACTTATATGCTTACAAATGGGTAAAATATTTAGAAAAAATCGAGTTTACGGATGATAAACCTTATGGTTATTGGGAAGATAGAGGTTATAGCCAAAAAGCGAGAGTAAATTTGCAAGAAAGATTTGAAAAAAACTAATTTTACAACTGTTCAATCACAACATTGACTTTTTAAAATATCTAAAATATAATCTAGTTTGTGTGGGATATATTTCTAGACTCATTTAAAAAAAAATTAGACATCGAAGATATTGAAACAATATCTTTAATTGAAGCCAATAGTTTTAATAGCGAATTAATATCTCTTATAATACCAAACGAAGAAGCACGTCATCTTTTAAAAATGAAATACCGCAAAGAATTCAAAGAAACAATAGAACAATTATTTGAAAAACCACCAAAAATTGAGTTTATAATAAAAAAAGAGTTTAAATCAAACCTAAACCCAAGATATAAGTTTTCCAATTTTGTTGTTGGTCCAAATAATCAGTTAACATACGCAGCAAGTTATGCAGTAGCAGAAAGCCTCGGTAAAGCATATAACCCGCTATTTATATATGGAGGCGTGGGACTTGGTAAAACACATATATTACATGCAATAGGAAACCATATAAAAGAAAAAAGTTCAAAAATAAAAGTTTTATATATCTCAAGCGAAGAATTTACAAATGAACTCATAAATTCAATCCAATACAAAAAAATGACACAATTTAGAAATAAATTTAGAGAACTTGATTGTTTGCTTATAGATGATATACAATTTATATCAAAAAAAGAGCGTACGGAAGAAGAGTTTTTTCATACATTCAATACGCTTTATGAAAATCAAAAGCAAATAGTTATAACTTCAGATAAACCACCAAGTGATATTAGAGAAATAGAAGAAAGACTAAAATCACGTTTTAGTTGGGGATTAATAGTAGATATACAACCTCCAGAATTAGAAACAAGAATTGCCATAATTAAGAAAAAAGCTGAAAATTACAATTTATCTTTGACAGATGATATAGTGGAATTTTTAGCCAAAAACTTCGAATCAAATGTAAGAGAAATTGAAGGTATTATAGTAAAAATTAATGCATACTCATCTTTATTTAAACAAAAAATAGATATAGAATTTGTAGAAACTATACTCCAAGATGTTATAGAAAGAAAACAAAACACGCTTAATATAGAAAACATACAAGAAGTTGTTGCAAAACACTTTAATATTACAAAAGACACTATGTTGTCAGGAAAAAGAGATAAACACATCATACTTCCAAGAGAAATTGCAATTTTTTTATCAAGAAAACTCACACAACATTCATTATCCGAAATAAAAACCAAATTTAATATGAAATCTCATGCAACAATAATAAATGCATGCTCAAAAATTGAAAAAGAAATAGAAAAATCCCCACAACTCAAAGAAATAATAGAAAAAATTGAAAAAAATATAAAAAATGTCTAAAAATTTTTCAAAATATGTCAATAATTCACATACAAATTTAACATTCAAAACAAAACCAATATACTTTTTAACATTATTAACAGGGTTTTTAACAAACAAATATAAAATATTAGACTACTACAATAAACAAAAAATATATTTTAAACAAATAAACACATTTTATTATTATTGCTATTTTTTTATTTAAACTATTTAGGAGAAAAAAATTTATACTAATCAAACAATGTATCTAGAAAACATTTCAATACTGAACTTCAGAAACTATAAAAACTTTACAAAAACATTCAGTCCACAAAAAAATATAATAAAAGGAGAAAATGCAACAGGAAAAACAAATTTACTTGACTCAATATATATATTACTAAATTCACATAGCTTTATAAGAAAAAATTACATGAACAAAATTGAACAATCTACAATAAAAGGTACCATAAAAAAAGATATAACATACAATATAACAATACACTTAGGAAAGAACAAAAAATCATTAATAAACTCAAAACCTTATGGGCTAAAAGACTTCAAAATATTGTTCCCAAGCATAATATTTTCCATAAAAGATTTTTTAAACTTCAATGAAAAAAAATACATACTATCACTAATCGACAAATTTTCATTTATAGAAAACCCAAACATAATACAAATTATTTTAAACACAGCAAAACATCTCAAACTTAAACGTATCCTACTTGAAAAGAAAGACATCAATACAGTTAAAATAATAAATAAAAACATACTAAAAAATGTAGAAATTATCCAAGAAAATAGAAAACAATCTTTACAAAAAATAAACCTATACCTCAAAGACCAAAACTTAATAAACAAAAATATAAAATTAAGTTACAAACCTCTAATTTTTGATGAAAAAATAATCAACCTTGAAATACAATCAAACCATAATATATTTACGCTATACAAAGACACAATCGAGATACTTCTTGACGAAAACAATATTTTTAGCTATTCTTCATTAGGTGAAAAAAAAATGGTTTTGTTTTCTTTGATAATGTCTTTAATTAAACATTACAATTCTTTAAATAAATCACCAATTATATTAATAGATGATTTAGAAGGGGATATATCCAATACGAACCTTGAAAAAATGATCTCAATGATAAATACATTAAACAACCAAGTATTTATAACTACAATTGGCAATATAAATATTAAAAATGCAAATACAATAAATTTAAGCGAGGCAATATGACAGCTAACTATACAGCAGAATCTATAAAAATATTAAAAGGATTAGATGGTGTTAGAAAAAGGCCTGCAATGTATATCGGAAATACATCTACAGAGGGTCTTCACCATCTGATTTACGAAATAGTAGATAACTCCATAGATGAATCTATGGCAGGTTTTTGCGATAAAATTGAAGTTACGATACACAAAGACAATTCTGTTACAGTAAAAGACAATGGAAGAGGTATTCCAACCGAAATACACAAAGAAGAAAACATTCCAGCAGTAACTTTAGTTTTAACCACATTACACTCTGGTGGTAAGTTTGATAACAAAAGCTATAGAGTCTCAGGAGGCCTACACGGTGTTGGTATAAGTGTTGTAAATGCTCTATCGTCGTACTTAAAAGTTGAAATTCACAGGAATGGTTTTATTTTTGAGCAAGAATTTGAACGAGGCATTGCTATAAATGATTTAAAGACTGTCAATACTTGTAATGATACAGGTACAATTGTTACATTTAAGCCAGACGAGTTAATTTTTAGCACAACTGTATTTAACTACGAAATACTTGAAAAAAGATTACAAGAACTTGCTTTTTTAAACAAAAATGTAACTATAAGTTTAACTGACGAAAGGACAGGTAAAAAAAATACATTCTGCTATGAAAATGGAATCGTAGATTTTATAAACTACTTATGTAAAAACAAAGAACCTTTATTTGAAAATCCAATTTTAATAAATATTACTTATGAAAACACTCAACTTGAGTGTGCTTTTGTATATACAAAGAATTATGAATCAAACATTTTATCGTTTGCAAATTCTATACTAACTCAAGAAGGAGGAACGCATCTTTCTATATTTAAAACTGTGCTTACAAAAGCAATTAATAATTATGCCAAAAAAAATAACTTACTCAAAAATATAACTCTAAGTGGTGAAGACTGTAGAGAAGGTTTAATTGGTATAGTTTCGATCAAACTACCAAACCCAGAATTTGAAGGTCAAACCAAAACAAAGTTAGGAAACTTAGACATAAAAGGTCAATTACAGAGTTTGCTTTACGATAAAATAAGTGATTATTTTGAAGAACATCCAAATGTGATCAAATTAATACTAGAAAAAGCAATACTAGCTTACAATGCTAGAGAAGCGGCAAAAAGTGCACGAGAACTTGTTCGTAGAAAAACTGTTTTTGAAACAAAAAATTTGCCCGGAAAGTTAGCTGATTGTCAAGAAAAAGATCCTGAAAAAACAGAAATATTTATCGTTGAAGGCGATTCTGCAGGGGGCAGTGCAAAACAGGCTAGAGATAGAAAGTTTCAGGCAATTTTACCGATTAAAGGTAAAATCTTAAATACAGAAAAATCAAACTTGCATAAAATCCTATCAAATGAAGAAATAAAGAGCATTGTTGCAGCAATTGGCTGTAATATAGATAAAAATTTCAATATAGATGAGATAAGATACCATAAAATCATTATTATGACTGATGCAGATGTGGATGGAAGTCATATACAAACATTGCTTTTAACATTTTTTTATAATTTCTTACGTCCAATTATCGAAAAAGGCTACTTATATATTGCGCAACCACCACTTTATAGAGTAAGGTATGATACTCAAAGTAAATATTTTAAAGATGATATTGATTTAAGATCATTTTTAATAGATAGAGCATTAAAAAAAGTTTCTTTTGATGTAGATTTTAATTTAAAAGATATATTGTTGCGTTTTGCAAATTTATCAAGCATTTTTGAACAATTTGAAAAAGAAGAAAAACAGGAAAAATTTTTACACTATACAATTACAAATGGGATAGACGCACAAAATCTTTCTAATAACCTGGATAAAATAAAAGAAGCTTTAAATTTAGAAAAAATTGAAGAATTTGATACAAATATCAAATGTTCTTATATCCAAGATAGGCAGCTTAAAGAGTTTTATATAGACAAATCAATATTTTCAAGTAAATTTTACACAAAGCTACATGAGCTTTACACTCTTGAATCTAAAATTAAATTTCCAATAATAGCTTTAAATCAAACAAAACAAGAAGATAAAGACAAGAATAAACTTGAATTTAATAATTTAAGACAACTATTTAATTACATAGATGAAATTTCCAAAAAAAATATAGAAATACAACGCTATAAAGGTTTAGGAGAAATGAACCCTACTCAATTATGGGAAACTACAATGAACCCTGCCACACGTACAATGCACCTTGTTACTATTGACGATTTTAATCAAACTAAAGAAATATTTGAACTACTTATGGGAGATAAAGTTGAACCAAGAAGAAAATTTATTGAAGAAAATGCAAAATTAGCGAACTTGGATGTGTAGTATGAAAGATTTATTCGAAAGAGTTATCAAAACAAATATTATAGATACAATGAAAAAATCCTACATTGACTACTCTATGAGTGTTATTGTAGGAAGAGCCCTACCAGATGCAAGAGATGGCCTAAAACCAGTACATAGAAGAATACTATATGCTGCTAGTGAGCTTGATTTGTTACACAATAAACCTTACAAAAAAAGTGCTCGTGTAGTAGGTGATGTTATTGGTAAGTATCATCCACATGGCGATACAAGCGTTTATGATGCGATGGTGAGGATGAGTCAAGAATTTACAATGAGATACCCTCTAATAGATGGTCAGGGAAATTTTGGATCAATTGACGGTGATAGCCCTGCGGCCATGAGATATACTGAAGTTAGATTATCAAAAATTGCTGAAGAGCTTTTAAAAGACCTTGATAAAGATACTGTGGATTTTCAGCCTAACTATGATGAAAGCTTAAAAGAACCAACAGTTTTGCCAAGTCTAATACCAAATCTTTTAGTAAATGGTTCATCTGGTATAGCTGTTGGCATGGCAACAAACATCGCACCTCATAATTTAGGTGAAGTCATAGATGCATTAATTTATTATATAGATAGTAAAAGAACTGCCCAAACAAAAGAATTACTTAATTTTATCAAAGGACCTGATTTTCCAACCGGTGCCATTGTAATGTGCGATTCTTTAGAAGAAATATATGAAAAAGGTCTGGGAAAAATAAAAATACGCTCATTAGCAAAAATTGAAAAAATTGGTAATAAGCATGCAATTATAATAGAAGAAATACCATATCAGGTAAATAAAGCAAATCTTGTAAAAGATATAGCGCAACTTGTAAAAGATAAGCAAATTGAAGGTATAAGTGATTTAAGAGATGAGTCAAACAAAGAAGGTATAAGAATTGTAATTGAAGTTAAGTCTAATGAGCAGCCAGAAATCATTTTAAACAACCTCTACAAAATGAGTAACTTAGAAGTTAGCTTCAGTATAAATAATTTATGCCTTGTGGATAATGTGCCAAAAGTTTTGTCTTTAAAAGAATATTTTAATGTATTTTTAGATTTTAGAGAACAGGTAATTAAAAGACGAACCATTTACCTATTAAATATTGCAAAAGAACGTATTCATATACTAGAAGGCTTAAAAATTGCGGTGCAAAATATTGACGAAGTAATAAGCATAATAAAAAAATCACAAACACCCCAGATTGCAAAAGATAGACTCAAAGAACGATTTAATCTAAGTGACAAACAAACAAACGCTATTTTAGAGATGAGGTTATCACGATTAACAGGTTTGGAAATAGAAAAATTAGAAAAAGAATACAATGAAATATTAGAAAAGATAAAAAATTACGAAAAAATTCTGGGTAATTACGATGAGCTAGTATCAATAGTAAAAAGCGAGCTTATATATATCAAAGAAAATTACTCTGACAGAAGAAGAACGCAAATTGTAACAAAACTTGAAGAAATAAACAAAGAAGACCTGGTAAAACAAGAAAAACTTTTAATAACTTTTTCTAATAAAGGTTATATAAAATCCATACCTTTATCATTTTACAATGTTCAATCGCGAGGTGGCAAAGGTAGAATAGCAGCAGTTTATTCGGAAGATGATTACATTTTAGATTGTTTGGTTTTAGATAGTCTAGATGTTGTATTAATGTTCTCAAACAATGGTAGAATTTATTCCATAAAAGCTTACGAGATACCAAAATCAAGTAATTATACAAAAGGAAAAGCAATAGTAAATCTTCTGAATTTGAAAAATAACGAGCAAATAAAAACAATAAATGCATATAAACCTGGAAATGATTACGTGTTAATTACTCAAAAAGGGATAATAAAAAGAATATCTTCAGATAATTTTTCAGACATTAAAAGTAATGGTAGAACAATTATTAATTTGTTAAACGATGATCAGCTTGTTTGTGTTATCCCAAATGTATCTGAAAAAGACGAAATTATAATATGTACGTCTTTGGGTCAATCTGTAAGATTTGGTATAGAACAAGTTCGCAAGATGGGTAGAAACGCCTATGGTGTAAAAGGCATTAGTCTAGCAGATAATGATTATGTTGTGTCTGGATTCAAGCTTCAAAATAAAGAAGAAAAAATTGTACTTATTACACAAAACGGTATAGCAAAAGTTATTTTGGCAGATTCTATAAGAAAAGTATCTCGGGGCGCAAAAGGTGTAAAAATTATTAAATTAAAAGGTGAAGATAGACTTGTTGACGCAGAAAGACTCCAGGATAATAGCGAGATTTTAATTACAACAAAACTGGGTAAATTAATTAGAATTGATTCTAATCAATTTAGAGAGATGTCAAGGTACGCTTATGGTGTTAAAGCTATAGAACTTGAAAGCGATGATTCTGTGGTAAAAGTAAATGTTACAAAAGACCAATATTGCGATATCTAATATACAAAGTATTATTAAAAATATTGATACACTTTTGCTAAATATTAAAAGTGAAAGTCTGCTACTTGATAAAGTTATTGAGCATATATCGGGTGGTAAGCGATTAAGACCAATACTTGTAGTTGCAAGCGCAAGAAGCTTAGGCTATGATAATGAAGAAATTCTGCATTTAACAGCATGTATTGTCGAATATATACATATAGCAAGTTTGCTTCATGATGACGTCATTGATGAGGCAAAAATGCGAAGAGGCAAACAAAGCGTTAATGAAGCATATGGAAACAGAGTCGCTATAATGAGTGGAGATTATTTATATTCTTTAGCTTATAATAAAGTTTTGGATGTAAGCGTGGATGTAGCAAAAGAAATATCAAAAGCTGCTTACAATTTGGCATTAGGTGAAATTATAGAAATAGAGAATTTTTTTAATATAATCGATAAAAATACTTACTTTGATATAATTTATAAAAAAACGGCGAGCTTAATAGAAAGTGCGTGTGTAAGTGGTTGTTTGCTTTCAAATAAAACTGATGAAATTGAACATTTTAGGCAGTATGGTAAAAATCTTGGTTTGGCTTTTCAGATAAAAGATGATTTAATGGATTATTCAAATACAGATATAGGCAAAGATACGTATAATGACATAAACGAAGGTAAAGTTACACTACCGTTAATTTTGACATTAGAAAAAGATCCAGGTGTTAAATACCACCTTCTTGAATATTTTAAAACAAAAAACCAGGAACATAAAAATTATTGTATACAAGCTTGTAAAACTTTTGGGGTTAATGATGCTTTTGAGATAGCAAAACAAAAGGCTTTAATTGCAAAACAAAATATACAACATCTCCCGGGCTCCATTTATAAAGATATTCTTGTATTTTTAGCTGATTATGCTGTGGAAAGAAATAAATGACACATAATTTAAATTTAAGCATTGATAATGTCTATATCGTCGGTTTAAACTGGAAAACTGCACCGTTAAATGTGAGAGAAGCTTTTGTATTTGAAAACACTTCTATTCATGAGCGTGCAAAAGACATCAAAGAAGCATTTGATATAGCAGAAATTATGATAATTTCAACGTGTAATAGAACAGAAATCATAGCAGTTTCGTATTATGATCCTTGCGAGTCTTTAATAAAGTATCTATCCGATTATGCAAAGTATGAGTTGAATCAAGCCAAAAAATATATATACAAAAAACAATCTATAGAAGCACTACGACATATATTTGAACTTTCAAGCGGACTTGATTCACAAGTTGTAGGTGAAACACAGATTTTGAGTCAGCTCAAAGATGCATATCGCACAACTGTAGTATACAACCTAAGTGGTGCTATACTAAATAGGATTATGCGTAAAGCCTTTACTATTGCAAAAATAGTAAGGAGTCAGACAAATATACAAAAAGGACATCTATCTATTGCAAGCCTTGCAAGTCACGTAGCCTTAGAGCATTTTGGTCTTGATAGTAAAAAAGTAATTATTATTGGTAGTGGTGATATGGCTCGCTTGAGCGCTAAGTATTTTTCTGATAAAGGAGCACAAATTGCCTACATAGCAAATAGGCGAAGTGAAACTGTTGATTTTGCACAAAATTTCAATGCTAAAATTGTAAGTTTAGAAGATTTGAAAAACAAAGTTTTTGAAGTAGATATTGTTGTTTCGTGTATTTATACACCAAAACCTGTTATTGAAAACATTAAGGTAGAAAAAAAATTACTAATTATGGATCTTTCTGTGCCTTCTTCAATTAGCTTAAAAGTAAAGGAAAATCCAAATATTATTCTTTTTAATTTAGATGATTTAAAAAATATGTATAACGATATAGTATTATCAAAACAAAATAGTATTGAATTATCAAAGCAAATTATAGATGAAAATTTAAATGCATTTATAGAAGAAAATAGCGCTCTTGATTACAATAAAACAATTGATACACTAAGGCAATATGCAGACCGTATAAGAAAAATAGAGTTAAAAAAATTTCAAAAAAAATACAAAATAGATGAAAAATTATTTGATGCTATAGATAAGTTAACTCGTTCAATACTAAACAAAACACTTCATGAGCCTACTTCAAAAATCAGACAATTTATCAAAGAACCAGAAGGTGATATGTATGTTGAATTAATTAGGCGGCTTTTTAATATTAGTATCGAAAACAAACCTGTAAATTGCTTTTTTTCTGAAAATCCAGATGGAAAGAACAATTAAAATTGGCACAAGAAAATCAAAATTAGCTATGTGGCAGGCAAAATATGTGGAAAGCTTGCTAAATAGTCATGGCTATATATGCGAAATTATTGGTATTACAACACTTGGCGATAAAATAGAAAAACCTTTGTATGATTTTGGTGGCAAAGGTTTGTTTACGGGCGCACTAGAAGAAGCACTTTTAAGTAAAACAATAGATATAGCTGTGCATAGTGTTAAAGATGTAAGTGTTATTGAAAATGATCAGCTACCATTAAAGTTTATACTAAAAAGAGACTACCATCAAGATTGCCTTGTTAGCTTTAAAGGTCCTATTGACAAATTACCACATGGTGCTTTTATTGGCACGACTTCTCTAAGAAGGCGTGTTTGTTTAAAACACATAAGGAATGATTTAGAATTTGTTGATTTTAGAGGCAATCTTGATACGAGACTAGAAAAGCTTAAAAAAGGTGTGGTTGATGCTATAGTTGTATCAAAATCAGGTTTAAAAAGACTTGGTTTATACGATAGCGCATACTGTTTTGATTTGGATATAGTAAGTTCCGCAGGACAGGGTGTAATTGGCGTGCAAACGCGCTTAGACGAATTTGATGAGCTTAATTTTTTAGATGATAGCCAAACGCACTTATGTGTTAGTATAGAAAGGAAATTTGTTAAAGCCCTAAACGCTTCATGCAATTTTCCAATTGGAGCTTATGCTTATTTTAGCGAAAATGATCAATTTTGCTTAAAAACAATGTACGCAGACCCAAAAACCTTTAAAAAAATTGATTGTTTTAAGTGTGGTTTGCCACAACAGGTTTTAAAAGAATGTATAGAATACACAAAGAACAAATTAGTTTATATATAGATTGTAGTATTGGTTTAGAGTTTTTCCCGGATATTTACAAATTAGCTTATTTTGAAAGTAATATGCCAAAAAAGTTTTTATTAAAAGCGCACAATAAAACAAAAGATATAAATAAAGCTGAGGTTATTGTAAGATGCCATTATAAGCAAAGCGAAGTGACTAATTTTTCTAATGCTCCAAAAATACTGTTTTGCGCAAATAAAGATGATTTAATTAAATATACAATTCAATATGAAAATATATACAATATGTGTCCTGTAAATGTATTCGATTTTGTTGCGCTTGATTTTGATTTACCAAAAATTAGCACAAAGCGTGTGTTTTTTTCAAGCAAAAGAGCTTTTGACTTTTTTGTTAAAAAAGCTGGTATGAGTTTTTTGTGTGGCAAAGAACTGCTTGCAGTGGGCAAGCAAACGGCAGAATACATAAAAAACTTTGGCTTTAGCGTGAAACATCCATTAATTTACACATCAAGCGAGCTTGATTTAAAAGATACGCTTGTTGTTTGTCCAAAAGAACATGGAGTCTATGATGAAAAAGCGATAGTGCTTGAAGTATATCAAACACTTATGGCAAAAGATATTGACTATTATACTTATGATTGTGATTTTGATTTTGCACTGATCAGCAGCCCACTTGCTTTTAAGTATTTAATAGATACTTTTAAAGACTACCCTGGGCGTGTTAAAAAAAATATTATCTGTATTGGTACCACTACGCAAAAAGCAGTAGAAAAAATTGGATATTCTTGTATAATACCACATGAGTTTACAATACCTGCAATGTTTAAATTATTGGAGGATTTAAATTGAAAACAAAAGAATTAGAAGAGTTTTCTAAAACACTAAGAAAAGCAATACTAGTTTCTCTCAATGCCGCCAAAAGTGGACACAGCGGTGGTAGTTTAAGCTCGATCGATATCCTAAATACACTCTATTTTGGTGGTGTTTTAAATATAGATCCAAATAACCCAAGAAATGATAATCAGGATAGGTTTGTTTTATCAAAAGGACATGCAGCACCAGCACTTTATGTGTGCCTTGCTTATAAAGGCTTTTTTAATAAGGATTTATTGTATACTTTAAGAAAGCTTGGAAGTCCGCTGCAGGGTCATCCTGATTCTAAAAAGTTAAGCGGTGTATGTGCCTCGACTGGATCTTTGGGACACGGATTATCTCAGGCAGTAGGTATGGCGCTTGCGCTGAAACTTAAAAATAGTCCTGCAAATGTATATTGTTTAATTGGCGATGGAGAAATGCAAGAAGGCCTTGTTTATGAAGCTTTAATGTGTGCAAGTCATTATAAATTAGACAATCTATGCGTTATTTTGGATTTTAATGGTTTGCAGATTGATGGGGCGATTAGCGATGTTATGAATATAAGTCCTGTTAAAGAAAAATTCGAAGCGTTTGGTTTTTTAACATACGAAGTAGATGGTCACAACTATGATCAATTGCTTGATGCATTTGAGCGATTTAAAAATACAAAGAATTCTAAACCATTTGCACTAATTGCACATACAATAAAAGGAAAAGGCGTAAGTTTTATGGAAAACAAATACGAATACCACGGTAAACCACCAACAGATGAAGAGCTTGATAAAGCACTTTTGGAGTTAGGAGTAGAAAATGGAATATAAAGCAACAAGGGATGCGTATGGTAAAGCTCTTGTAGAAATAGGTATTGATAAAAATATCGTTGTGCTTGATGCAGACCTTTCTTCTTCTACAAAGTCTGCAGAATTTAGAAAAGCATACCCAGAGCGTTTTTTTAATATAGGTATAGCAGAGCTGAATATGGTAGATATTGCAGCTGGTTTTGCACTCGAAGGTTTTAAGGTGTTTGCATCAAGCTTTGCAGTTTTTATTACAGGTAGAGCTTTTGAAGGTGTAAGACAATCTATCTGTTACCAAAATTTAGATGTAGTGCTATGTGGTTCTCACGCGGGCATAAGCGTAGGTGAGGATGGGGGATCACACCAGGCAATATGTGATATATCATTAATGAGAAGCTTACCAAATATGCAGGTAATTGTGCCAGCAGATTACAATGAAACATATAGAGCTGTTTTGGCTTTACATAAAAACAAAGGCCCTTTTTATTTAAGAACCTCAAGAGAAAAATCGCTTAATTTTACCACGCATGATTTCGAAATAGGAAAAGCTCACATTCTAAGACAAGGCATACATGCCTGTATATTTGCATGTGGCCCAGTGATCGAATTTGCACTTAAAGCTGCGCAGGAGCTTGATAAAGAAAAAATAAGCGTTTGTGTAGTTGATATTAGCACAGTAAAACCATTGGATACAGATACGATTTACAATACTGCAAAAAATGTTGGACATGTTTTTACATTAGAAGAACATTCTATTATTGGTGGTCTTGGAAGTGCTATTTGTGAGTTTTTGGGAGAAAATTTACCAAAGCGCATTAAAAGGATTGGGATTAATGATAAATTTGGTCAATCTGGAACATCGGCAGATTTATTTTGCGAGTATGGCTTTAGTGTGGAAAATATAGCAAGTAAAATAAAAAAGAGTTTAGAAGATGATTGAATTTGTTGATGTTAGCAAGTTTTATAAAGATAGGTGTGTTTTTAAAGATATTAATTTTTATGTAAAAGAAGGCCAGCTTGTCCAAGTAAGTGGTGGTTTTGCCTGCGGTAAAACCACACTTTTAAAACTTATTTGTAGGCTTGAAAAACCTACATCTGGAGATGTTAAGATATTTGGCGAACCGTTAAGTCGTATAAAGTATTCAAGATTGATGCATCTTAGGCGCCATATGGGTGTAGTATTTGATGATTTTGGACTTATAGAAAATTTAAGCGTAAAAGCTTATTTGTATTTAGTAACAAAATTATTAAAAAGAAAACAGTATTTAGAAGAAGCTATAGATTTTTTTAGTCTGCAAAATCTTCTTGATACTAAAATATTTAATTTATCATTATCGGAAAAATATAGACTGGCATTGGCTAGGATTTTAGCTTTAAGGACCCCTTTGGTACTTTTAGACGAGCCATTTTCTTATTACAAAAACAAACAAGAGCTTATAAATATGTTAAAAACACTCAATGAAAATTATAAGATGACGATAATTTTTACAAGTTATGCGCCGATTGAGAGTATTGACCACTTGGATATTTTTAATTCATGTAATGTGGGTGAGCAATGAAGAAAGATTCAACAAGACTTGTAATAACATTTGTAATGTTGATTTTTTTATTAGTTATTAGCCTTTCTACGTCTATTTTGTATACTGTAAATAACTACCTTGAATCAAAACGTTCAAATGTGCCAGTTTTTGTTTTTTTTAAAGATAATGTATCAAAAGAGCAAGCTTTATTGTACGCAAACTCACTTAAAACACATCCAGGTGTTAAAAGTGTTAAATTTATAGATAAGAGTCAAGCTTTATTAGATATATTGTCAAAATTAAATTTACCACAACAGCAATTCAGTGAAAACCCACTACCTTATTCTTTGGAAATTTTTTTAAAACCTCAGTTCGCAGCTGAACCATCAAATATTAATTCAATAGAAAAAACATTTAAGTCAAATAGCTTAATTGATGAAGTGCGTATTCCAAAAGGTTTATTTGCAAATATTAGTCAAACTACATTAACTTTTAAAGAATTTTCATATGTTTTGATTGGTGTTTTTATATTACTTGAAATTATAATTTTAGCCTTGCTTTTAAAAATTACATATGAACATAAGCGTGATAGCTACGATAAGTTAAAGCTTCTTGGTATAAAAAGGGTAAAAATCTTTTTAATGTTTCTAAAGCATATTTTTTTATCGTGGTTTTTTGCTAGCTTGCTCGCAGTAATTTTGGGATCTATTATAATGTTTTTATATATAAACTATATAAATTTAGTTCCTGTTTATCAAAATGATATACTTATTTCTTTTGGTGCAAGTGGAGGTTTATATATAGTTTTTTCATTTATAATACTTATGGTTTTAAGTTTATTTGTGTTTTTTATTGAAGATGAAAAAATTTAATGCACTTCTTGTGGTTTTAATAACCATTCTTTGTACTGTTTTAGCTTATGGAAGCCAAAAACAGGAATTGGAAAATAGAATAAAGCAAATAAATACTTCGATTTCAAACAAGCAATATCACTACAATCTTGCAGAAAAAAAATATATAATCTATACTAATCAATTAAAAGATCTTAACGCTAAAGTCCAGGTTTTAGAAAAAAAACTTGCGCAAAACGAGGAAAATTTAAAAAAATTATCAGCAGAAATCGAGAGTTTAAATAAAAGTATAGAAGAGTTAACTAAAAAATTAAACGAAGAAAAAGCCAAAAGCTCAAAGGCTCTTAAAGCTTATTATTACTTTTATAATGTTGAAAAATATTTTCCACAAGGTCTCTATTTTGAGTATATGAACAAAAAAATTGCACATTACCTGCAAGAGCGCATAATATCATACATGCAACATCAGGTGTTGTTAAACAAACAAAAACAAGAGCTTGTAGTCAAAAAAAACAATCAGCTAAAATTGATTCAAAAAATAAACGAACAAAAAAATTCTCTTGCCCAGCAAAAAAACAAAATAGCTTTATTGGCACAAGAAGCAGCACGGTTGAAACAAGCTTACATTAATGATATAGTTTACCTTCAAAGGCAAAGAAACTATTTGCAGTCAGTATTAAATAAAATAATACAAGAAGAAATAAAAAGACAAGAAGAACTCAAACGACAAAGGGAACTTGAACGACAAAGGCTACTAAAGTTACAACAATATAAAAAAGCTCAAGAGCTAAAAAAACAGCAGGAAGAAGCAGAAAGCAGAATGAAGCTCGAAAATTTGCATACAGGACTTAGACCACCGGTTGAAGGTATAATAGTTGATAATTTTGGTGTAAAAACAAACCCGGTCTTTAATGTGCAAACCAGAAATGATGGTATAGACATAAAAGCTCAAAGTGGTTCACCAATTAAGGCTATAGCAAAAGGTCAAGTAGATTATGTCGGGACAATTCCTGGTTTGGGTGGTGTTATCATTATAAATCACCTAAATGGATACTATAGTATTTATGCGCATGTTAATCCAAATGTGTCAAAAGGTCAGGTAGTTAATGAAGGTCAAATTATTGGTCATTTAAGTGGTGATATTTTGCATTTTGAACTAAGAAGAGGTTCAGTTCCAGTAAACCCTTTAAATTTTATCAATAGAAGATATTTAGGAGGTTAGGTTTATGAAAAACCGTTTTTTATTTTTAGTAGGCATTGTTTTTAGCTTAATTATTATTGTTACTGCCATCTTAAGTTTTCGTGTTACACCAACAGAAGCAACTTCTAATCAATATAACGATTTAAAAATGTTTTCCCAGGTTTTGGCTATAATACAATCTCAATATGTTGATAAAGTAAGTCCATCTGAGCTTATCATAAATGCCACAAAAGGCATGGTAAGCTCACTTGATCCACACTCAGCATTTATGACTCCACAAGAATATAAAGATTTACAGGTATCTACATCAGGAGAGTTTGGTGGTATTGGTACATCAATTACACTAAAAGATGGACTGATAACAGTAGTTACACCTATTGAAGGAACACCAGCCTACAAAGCAGGCATTAAAGCGGGAGATATCATATTACAGATAAATAATAAAAGTACTTTGGGTATGAGTTTAGATGAAGCAGTAAAATTACTAAGAGGCAAACCCGGTAGTGAAGTAAGGCTTGTTATTGGCAGAAAAAACGAGAAAAAGCCTTTAATTTTTAATATCAAGCGAGAAATTATACACATAAAAAGTGTGGATTATAAAGATTTAGATGGCATAGGCTACATTAGAATTATCCAATTTCAAGAAGGTACAACAAAAGCTGTAAAAAATGCACTTGATACGCTAGAGAAAAAAGGCATTAAAGGTTTAGTAATCGATTTAAGGGACAACCCAGGCGGTTTATTAACCGAAGCAATAGGTGTATCAAATCTTTTTGTCAATAAGGGTATAATTGTATCAATTAAAGGCAGAAATAAAAGCGACGATCAGCTATTTTATGCAAAAGACGAAAAAGTACCGCATATGCCTATTGCGGTTCTTATAAACTCAGGGACTGCTTCAGCCGCAGAAATTGTAGCAGGCTGTTTAAAAGATCATAAAACGGCTGTCCTTGTAGGTACAAGGAGTTTTGGAAAAGGTAGCGTTCAAAGCATTATACCTCTTGAAGATGGTTATGCTTTAAGACTTACTACGGCCAAATACTACACACCAGATGGCCACAGCATACAGGCTGTTGGAATTGTACCAAATGTTGAAGTAAAACCAGCAAAGGTAGAACAAGAAGATTTTGGCTATGCCCTAAGAGAAGAAAACCTGATTAATCATCTAACAAGCAACGAAACAGAACAATCAAAACCACAGGAAGTTATCCAAGAACCCAAAACAACACAAGACTTCCAGCTTTTGACAGCTATCAATATACTTAAAGCCCAGATTGCAGAATGGCCCAAAAAATAAATATTTTACTTAGAAAGAGCTTGGTTTTATGGCTCTTTCTAAGCTTTTTATTATTTCCTAAACTTTCTTTTGCAAATGGCAGTATTTCTATAATTATCGACGATATGGGCTATGATCATTATGTTATGCAAAAATTTTTAGACATTAATTTACCCTTAGCCTTTGCTTTTATACCGGATACGCCTTTTGTGCATATGTCAAGTGATTTTTGTAAAAAAGGCTATACTGTAATGCTACATATGCCAAGTGAGTCTATCGATAAGCATTTAAATACAAATTATCCACTTTTTCTAAGAGTGACTGACTCAAAAAAAGATATATTTGAACAATTAGACAAGGCTATGCGCAATATCCCTTGTGCAAGCGGTTTTAATAACCATATGGGCTCGAAATTCTTACAAAGCACAGCTAAAATGAGTGATGTTATGGAGTTTTTGAAACAACATAACCTTTTTTTTGTGGATAGTCTAACAACACCCAATAGTGTAGGCTACAAGCTTGCTTGTGATTATAAAGTGCCTTACGCAGTGCGATATATTTTTATTGATAATAAGAAACGTTTCAATTATGTAAAGCGAAATTTACTTACAGCTATTAATCTTGCAAAACAAGGTAGAAATGTTATAGTTATTGGACATGACAATATTGTTGATTATGAAGCTATTGTTCATTTAAAAGCTAGGCTCAAGCCATACCTTAAAGATATTAAGGAGAATTTGATTCAATGTCGATAATTTTGGCGTTTGATACATCTTGCGATGATACATCTTGTGCAATTTTGGGTGAAGGCAAAAAATCAAACATAGTTATATCGCAAAATTTTGTCCACGAAGCATATGGGGGCATAATGCCCGAACAGGCTGCTAGAACCCATTTTGAAAATATTGACCAGGCTACAAAGGAAGCTTTAAAGCAAGCTCAGTGTAATATAAAAGATATAGATTTTATTGCAGTTACGATTGGGCCTGGGCTTTTGCCATCATTACTTGTAGGTGTAAGTTATGCAAAAGGTTTAGCTTATAGGTACCATTTGCCCATAATACCGATAAATCACATAGAAGGTCATATTTTTGCAAACTTTATAGAAAATGATATAGACTTTCCATTTATTGTTCTTGTTGTTTCTGGTGCGCATACGCATCTTTTTTTAGTAGAAAATTTTGGTAAATACAAGTTACTTGGGAAAACCTTAGATGATGCGGTCGGGGAGGCCTTTGATAAAGTAGCAAGGATTCTTGGGCTTGGCTATCCTGGTGGCCCAATAATTGACAAATTGTCAAAAAATGGCAACCCTTATAGTTTCAGAATTCCAAAGGGTTTGTCTCAAAAGAACACGCTTAATTTTAGCTTTAGTGGTGTTAAGACATATGTCAAAAACCTTGTCGAAAAATCAAAAGACCTGTCAAAAACTTTTATATGCGATGTAGCAGCTTCGTTTCAAAAGGCTTGTGTTGATGTATTGTGTGAAAAAACACTTTTAGCATTAAAAAAATATAAAATAAGTAGACTTGTATTGGCAGGTGGTGTTAGTGCAAATTCATTACTTAGACAACAGATGAGTCAACTTGCCACGGAAAATAATTTAAATTTATATTTGCCTTCAATTAGTCTTTGTACTGATAATGCTTTGATGATAGCAAAAGCTGCTCAATTCAGGATGGATCTTGCCACATTTGATTTTGATTTAATAGATGCAAAAGCCTCTTTAAATCTGGTTTAATTATCTAAATAGCGCATCAAGCTTTTTTCTGGTTGAACTATTTTTGGGTACAAGTTTATCGCGGAGATTTTTAAAAGTCTCTCGCGCGTTTACATAGCATTTAGGACTTAAGAAGCCTGGTATTGCTTTTGCATACTCGCAGGTTTGGCACAAAATTTCGCCTTCTTTTTGACCAAGCATTATAAGTAGTATTTCCTTGAGTTTTTCGCCGTTTAAAATATTTAAATAATGCTCCTCAAAGATATTTCCAACAATATGTTTTAAGCCAAAATCCATACAGCATAAAGCTAAATCACCATTTGGCAGAGCAACTTGACCTAAATTGTGTTTACAAATAAGCTTTTTATGTGGATTTGTCTTCAAAATAGAGCCCATGTATCCTGCTCTTGTTGTGTATCTTTCATATTTTATTGATATATTGAATTTATTTTCAATGCTTTTTAAGTCATTTTTCATTGATTGTGTCAGTCCGTTATCCAAACACCCAAATACAAGATAGCATTTTGGGTCCAAAGACAATAATTGCTCTACATTATTCCACGCTGTCGCATCGCTTAGACCCTTCCTGTTGTTTAAATTGGGAGGCTGAATACTTATGTGACATTTTATAGGCAAATTCTTGATTGTTTCAAAGCCTGCCTTGGAAAAGTTTTTTAATGTTGTTATTAACTCAACACGAAATCCTTCTTTGTAAGCTTCTAAGATACAATCATAAATATATGCATTTTCCAAAGGTTCACTAAAGCCACTAAACTTTATTTCTTCTATGGTAGAATTTTTTATATTATTTAGTGCCTTTTTGAAACTCTCAAGTGTAAAGCTTTTTATATTTGATCTGTAGTTTTTTACAAACACGCCTTGGGGACAAAAGTTACATCCTACAGAACACCCTACTTGCATTGTAAATTCTATGCTTTTAAAGTAAGATACAGGCAATTTTAAATCATCAATAAGCAAATTTTCCTCCAAAAGGCATTCTATACAAAATTTCTTTTAAAATCAAACTCTATTTACAAGCATTTTGTATATATTAAGATAATTTTTAGATGTAATCTTATAGTTAAAATCTTTTACAAAATCGAATGCTCGATTAACAAGTGTTTGCGAAAAATCTTTTTCTGAAAGCAATTTTTTAATTGCAAAAGCTAATTTTTGAGAATCTTTGATTGGTACCAACAAACCCCTATAGTTATCACCAATAAGCTCACTTACTCCACCAGCATTTGTTGCAACAACAGGTATTTTAAATAAAAATGCCTGAAGTATGCTTGAGCATATACCTTCGTTTTGGGATGATATTACAAACAAATCAAATGCAGCCAGGTAATTTTGTATATCATCTCTAAAACCCAAAAACACAATATTGGTAACACCTTTTTGTTTTGCGTAAACTTCTAACTCTTGC